>JAHWKC010000270.1 GCA_019348095.1 Pseudomonadota bacterium
GTCGGCGCTCGAGCGGTGGGCACAAAAAGCGTGCCCACCCTTTCGCATTCCGCGCGTCGTTGTTGGGCCAAGCGCCTTGGCGGATCCACGCGGTAAGCACGGATGGGAGCGGGGCCATTGAGCCTCTGCCTTATCCGCTCCGATCCGTGTCAATCCGTGTCTAAAGCCTCGACGATGCGCGCGCGCAGCCGGGCGGCGCGGCGCCGGATCTTGCGGCGCATCAGCCGGCTCGACCAGCGCGATAGCGGCAGCACCTCCTTGCCGCGCGCCAGCGACTTGGCATCGACGCAGACCAGGCGCAAGCCGTCGCCATGGGGCACCACCACGAAATTGCCTGGGTTGAGGTCGAACAGCGGCAAGCGGTGCTCGATCAGCCACTGCTCGAACTCCACCACCGCCTGGCACAGCGACACCGGCGAGTGGCAGCGGAACCGGTGCAGGTGCGCATGCAGGGAGCGCGCGGGCTGCCCGTCCGCCAGCAGCACGCAGTCGGTGCGAAGTGCCGCGCCCCACCGGGTGGCGACGAGGCCGTGGCTGCGCGCGAACGGCGTATCGTCAGCAGTGCCGATGCGCCGGTTCAGCGTGAGGTAGGCGCGCAGCTCGGCGCGGTTGTCGCCGAAGTACGGCAGCCGGTGGCCGAGCCACAGCCGCGCGCGCTGGCGCAGGCCGGACGCGGGTCGCTCGTGCAGGGGGCGTTCGAACTTGAGGCAGAACTGCGGCGCATGGGCGTCGCGCACGCAGATGCGGTGCGCGCCGTGGGCCAGCACTTCCATGCCGTTCCAGAGTTCGGGCGAAGCCGGATTGCGCGGGAGGGTGTCCATCAGCGTCGGAGTTTGCCCCAGATCGCGGCGACTTCACCGACCCGAACGGAGCTTGCTGCGCTGCACCTGCGCCGACGGGGCTGGCGCAGCCGGGCAAGCCCGGCGCTACGGGAGCGGCGGCGGTGGCGAGGTCAGGCGATCAGCTGTCGATCGACCAGCCAGCGCCTGGCGTCCTCGGCGTCGTGTTCGAACCAGGCGCGACTGGAGCCGAGCCGGAAGCTGTAGCCCCAGGCGTCCATGTCGGCCATCAGGCGCGCGCGGCCGACGCCGGCCAGCTCGTCGGCGAGCAGGATCTGCAGATAGCAGGCGGCGTCCTCCTCCTCCTGCGAATCGGTCGCGTCGGTATGCACCCCCGCGCGCCGCTCCGGTGGCAGCACGATCAGGTGGGCGGCCTCGTGCAGCAGCGAGTGCACCGGGGTGTCGGCGCGCGCGTGCACGGTCGATCCGATCAGCCCGGCCTCGCAGTCGCCCCAGTAGCTGCCGGGGATGGCGGCGCCGTCGGGCACACGCGCCAGTTGCAGCCCGTGGCGGGCGAGCAGGGCGGCCGCGGCAGCAAAACCGATGTCGGCGAGGGTCAGCATCGGCGAGCAAGGAGCGAGAAGTGAGAGGAAAGAAGTGAGAAGTGAGAGGAAGCGCTCTTGCCTTCTCCCACTTCTCACTCCTCTTCACTCACTCCTCGCCTTCAGCCGCTGGCCACCGCGCGCGCCCCGCCTTCGCCCTTCTCCGGTAGTGCCACCGAGATATCCAGCACCTTGTTGTCGCCCTCGCCGAGCAGGTCGACCTTGACCGATTCGGCATCGACGTTGACGTACTTGCGGATCACCTCGAGCAGTTCGCGCTGCAGCATCGGCAGGTAGTCCGGGCCGCCGCGGCTGGCGCGCTCGTGCGCGACGATGATCCGCAGGCGGTCCTTGGCGACCGAGGCGGTCTGCTTCTTGGTCAGCAGGAAATCAAACAGGCCCATGGCTCAACCTCCGAACATCTTGCTGAAGAATCCCTTCTTCTCGACCTGCACGAAGCGCATCGGCCGGGTGTCGCCGAGCAGGCGGGCGACGGCGTCGTCGTAAGCCTGGGCGGCGTCGGACTCGGATTCCAGGATCACCGGCTCGCCCTTGTTGGAGGCGTGCAGCACGTCGGTGGATTCGGGCACCACTCCTATCGTCTTCAGGCCGAGGATCTCCTCGACGTCGCCGACGCTGAGCATCTCGCCGGTCTCAACGCGCTTGGGGCTGTAGCGGGTCAGCAGCAGGTGCTCCTTGACGCGCTCGCCGTTCTCGGCGCGGCGGGTCTTGGACGCCAGCAGGCCGAGGATGCGGTCCGAATCGCGCACCGAGGACACTTCGGGATTGACCACCACCACCGCCTGGTCGGCGAAGTACATCGCCAGGTACGCACCCTTCTCGATGCCGGCCGGCGAATCGCAGACGATGTAGTCGAAGCCGTCGGCGGCGAGGTCGTCGAGCACCTTCTGCACGCCTTCCTTGGTAAGCGCGTCCTTGTCGCGGGTCTGCGAGGCTGCCAACACGAACAGGTTGTCGAAGCGCTTGTCCTTGATCAGCGACTGCTTGAGGGTCGATTCGCCGTTGACCACGTTGACGAAGTCGTACACCACGCGGCGTTCGCAGCCCATGATCAGGTCGAGGTTGCGCAGGCCAACGTCGAAATCGATGACGGCGACCTTGTGCCCGCGGCGCGCAAGGCCGCAGGCGAGACTGGCGCTGGTCGTGGTCTTGCCCACGCCGCCTTTGCCCGAGGTGACAACGATTATTTCGGCCAAGTTCAAATCCTCCGGTGAGTAGTGAGGTCTCCGGCACAGGGATGTGCCGGCGCTGCTGGCGTTTTATGCCAGCAGCAAAGAACCGGGCCGGCTTTGCCGGCGCGATTCTTCCGCAAACCGCGGCAGGATGCCCGATTTTGCGGTCATCAAGTGTCCAGCGCCGCAATGGTGAGTTGCCCGCCTTCCAGCCAGACCTGCACGGCCTTGCCGCGCAGCTCCTTGGGGATGTCCTCGAGCACCTTGTAATGTCCCGCGATCGCGACCAGCTCGGCATGGAACTCGCGGCAGAAGATCCGCGCCTTCTCGTTGCCCTGCGCGCCGGCCAGGGCCCGCCCGCGCAAGGGCCCGTAGATGTGCACCGAGCCGTCGGCGATGACCTCGGCCCCGGCGCCGACGGTGGTCAGCACGGTCAGGTCGCGGTTGTCGGCGTAGACCTGCTGGCCCGAGCGTACCGGGGCGGACTGGATCAGCCCGGGGCTAACCGCGGCTGCCGGGCCGGCCGCGGCTGCGGGCGCGGCGGGCGCGACGGCCAGCGCGGACGAGCGTTGGGGCGCCGGACCGGGCGCCGCCGGCGCGGCATCTTCGCCGCGTTCGTACTGCGCGCGGAACTTGGCCAGCAGCGGCAGGCCAAGTTGCTCGGCCAAACGCTCGGTATCGGCCGTGCCGTAGGCGAGGGCGACCGGCAGCACCCCGGCTTCACGCAGGCCGTCGAGCAGGGTGCGCGCCGTCACCAGGTCCGGGGTCTGCGCGAGGCCGCCGAAATCCAGCACCACCGCCGCGCGTTCGAACAACTTGGGCGCACGCTGCACGCGCTCGCGCATTTCCCCGGCCAGGCGCGCCGCGTCGAGCGTGCGGATCCGCAGGTTGGCGATGCCGACCTGGCCGATCTTGAGTTCGCCGGCTTGCTCGTAATCCGCCGCGGCGGCACTCACGAGGGCGTGCCCCAGGTGCCGGTGGGGCGCTGTTCCAGGCCGGCGGGCACCACCGTCTGCGGACGTGGCCGCGGCAGCCAAGGCTCCTGCGGCAGCGCATCGCCGTAGGTCTCCTGGACCCAGGGATAGCTGCACAGCGACTTCATCAGCATTGCCGCGCGCACGCCGCTCGCCTCCGGCATCACGTGCTGGCCGATCTCGCGGAAACCGAAGCTGCCGTGGAACAGCAGGACC
>JAHWKC010000271.1 GCA_019348095.1 Pseudomonadota bacterium
GAGCAGTCCGAGGTCAGCATCGTGATGCCGACCTACAACCGGGGCGCGACGGTTGGCCGCGCGATCGAGTCGGTGCTCCGGCAGACCCATGAAGAATGGGAGCTGCTGATCGTCGATGACGGCAGCTCGGACGACACTGTGGCGATCGCCCGGTCCTATGCGTCAGACCCCAGGATCACGCTGCTCGAGCAGGAGCATGCCGGCGTCAGCGCGGCGCGCAACCTGGGGCTGCGCCACGCCCGCGGCAGCCTGATGTTCTACCTGGATTCGGACAACCGCTGGAGCCACAAGTACCTGCAGGCCATGGTCGCGTACCTCAACCTGACCGGGCGCGAGAGCGGCTACAGCGCGATCTCGCTGGAGGACGACACCGGCACCGTGATCGGCTACCGCGGCGAGCCGTTCAGATGGAACGCCTGCCTCAGGGGCAACTACGTCGACCTGAATGCCTTCTGCCATACCCGCCGGCTGTACGAAACGCTCGGTGGCTTCGATGAAGGCCTGCGCCGGATGGTGGATTGGGACCTGATCCTGCGCTATTCGAAATCCCATCGGCCGGCCTACGCGCCGTTCGTGGGCTGCCACTACTCCAATTCGGCCAGCGATGCCTCCCGCATCTCGGTCTCGCAGCCAATCGCCTACCGCAGCGTGGTCCGGACCAAGAACCGCCTGGGGACCGACGACCGCACCGCCATCGCCAAGCGGCTTCGGCTGAAGTTTGCGATCAAGATTGCGGCGCCCTACGAGAAGCGGCACGAGTGGGGCGACTACCATTTCGCCGACTCGCTGAAGTCCGCACTCGAAGCGCTCGGCCACGTGGTGGATATCGACTTCCGTGGCCACTGGTACGACCGACCGGTCAAGCACGATCACGTGGTCATCGTGCTGCGCGGCCTGACTGCGTACGAACCGCGGCTGGGCCACGTCAACCTGATGTGGAACATCAGCCATCCCGATCAGGTGTCCTACGACGAATACGACGCCTACGACAGGGTCTACGTGGCCTCGCCCTCGTTCCCCGCGCTGCTTGCGCAGGTGGTGAAGGCGCCGGTCGCCGCGCTGCTGCAGTGTGCCGATCCGGATCGCTTCGGGTTGCTGGAAGGCAGCGACAGCGGTGCCGAGGTGCTGTTCGTCGGAAATTCGCGCAACCAGTTCCGGCCCATGGTGCGCTGGGCCGGTGAGGCCGGACTGGAGCTCGTCGTCCACGGGACCCGCTGGGCGCAGTACATCGGCGCCGACCGGGTGCGCAGCGAGCACGTCGACAATCGCGAGTTGGCGCGGCACTACGCCGGCAGTTCGGTGGTGCTCAATGACCACTGGGAATCGATGCGCGATTTCGGCTTCATCTCCAACCGCGTGTTCGACGTGTTGTGCTGCGGCGGATCGCTGATCTCCGACCGGATGCCGGCGATCGACGCGGTGTTCGGGCCGGCGGTGACCCAGGTGGACGGTCCGGTGGAGCTGGCCGCCGCGGTCGGTCGGCTCCGGACCGGCGCTGCCGACCGCACCGGGCGCGCGCAGATGGCCGCGCGCGTGGCGGCCGATCACTCCTTCGATGCGCGTGCGAATGTCATCTGCGATGACGTGCTGGATCACCTGGGCCTGCCAGCGGTGCACCAGGCCGGCGCTGCCGCTGCAAGCACCGAGCCGGCCCGCCCGAGGGTCGGCATTCTGATGCAGCTCAGCCGGCTGGGGCCCACGAGTACCGGATTCATCAGGGGCATCGCGCCATTGAGCAGCGACGCGGCGCAGGCCCGCCTGCGGATGTGCGTGCTGGACGGCGTCGAGGATCCCCGCCTGGACGACTGCGATGTCTGCATCGTGCAGCGGGTCGCGGTGGCCGACCTGGAACACGCCGTACTGTTGCTGGAGCGGCTGAAGCGACGCGGTGCCGCGCTGGTGGTGGACACCGACGATGCGTTCTCGTTGCTGCCCCAATCGCACGCCGAATGGGGTGCGTACCAGGCCCGCGACGCGGCGCTGCGCTACCTGATGCGGCATGCCGACCAGGTCTGGTTTTCCACCGCGGCGCTGAAGCGGGTCTACGCCGAGGATGCGCCCGCCGGCCTGGTGGTCGGCAACGACCTCGATCCACGGATCTGGCGCGACTATCGCAAACCCGCTGCCGCGCCTCTGAGAGGCGGGGTGGTCAGGATGCTCTACATGGGCACCTTCACCCACGATTCGGATTTCGCCCTGATCGTCCCGGCGCTGGACCAGCTCCACCGGGACCATGCCGGGGCGTTCGAGGTCACGCTGGTGGGCGCGGTCAGGGCACCGCCGGCGCGTCCCTGGCTGAAGGTACTCAATCCGACCTCCAAGGACTTCGCCTACCCTCGCTTCGCGCGCTGGCTGTCGCAGCAGGGGCCCTTCGACGCCGGGCTTGCCCCGCTGGAGGACACCGCATTCAATGCCTGCAAGTCGGACGTGAAGTTCCTGGACTATTCGGCGCTCGGCCTGGTGTCGATCCTGTCGGAGGTGCCGGCGTATTCCGGCGACGCCAGGACCGAGGAGCTGGCGGTCCTGGTGGAAAACAGCACCGGGCACTGGCACCGGGCGCTCGAGGATCTGGTCCTGCGCAGGCACGACTACCAGGCGACCGCCCAGCGCGCCTCCCGATACCTGTGGGAGCGCCGCTCGACCACCTGCGGCCGGCTCGCCGGGCGCGTCCTGGCGCTGCTGGCGGCGCGGGGCGACTAATGCGCACCCCTTCGTATAGTCCGGGTGCGTTGCAGCCCGGGCCTGGTTGCCGATCGCCTCGGCGGCCGATTCGCAGCTGGAGAGATCAATGAGCAAACCCGTGTCCGGCCGTGGCGAGACGCTTGCGTGGCGCGTGGCTGCAAGCACCGATGCCGAGCCGGTGGACGTCGATACCCAGCCGGGCGTGGGCCTGCACCCGGCCGTCGACGGCGGAGCGGGCGGCTGGAGGACCGGCGGTGGGCGCTCGTGTTTCCGGCTGACGCGCGAGGGCCGGCCGGTGTCGCTGCCGGCCGGCTGGTACCAACTCGAGGGGCGCCTTTGCTCGGCCGACTACAAGCTGATGATGCCGTGCCTGTACCCGAGGTACGCGCGAGGCGGCGACGGCGACGCGCAGATGCCGCTGCCCGAGCCGGCGGAGCAGCAGACGCTGATCTAGCTCGCCCGCCAGAGCAGCGCGGCGTTGGCGAGCAGCAGCAGCAGCGCGACCCCCGCGAGCGCCAGCGCGGCCGGCTTCGGCTCGAGCGAGGCCCGCACCGCCGCGACCGCCTCGACCGGCGCGAAGGCGTAGCGGAACACCGTCGTCCCCGTGCCGGGCAGGTCCGCGCCGAGATAGGGGGCGTACGACGTCGCGCGCGCCCCGGTCGCCGCGACCCGCACCAGCAGGTCCAGCGCCGCCCGCCGCTCGGCTGCATTCGGCTCGCCGGCGGCCCAGGCAGCCCAGCTCGCGGCGTTGCCGGGCGGGACGAGCGTCCGCACGTCGAGCGTCGGAACAGCCGTCAGGTCGAGGTCGAGTCTCGCGGGTCCGGTCGTCTCCACCCGCAGCTCGGCGGTGGCGCGTCCGAACTCGTCCTCCTCGAAGGCGGCCTGGAAGCGCTTCTGCCTCGTGAGCTGGGCGGCCAGCTCCGGATGGGCGGCGAGCGCCTCTTCGAGCACGCGCACGCGCCCGAGGAGCTGCTTGCAGATGCTCAACAGCCCCGTGGCGAGCAGCGCCTGCTCGTCGTGGCCGGCAGTCGCCACGGCGCTCCCCTGTTCATCATCGCGACTCATGTCGTCTCCTGGGCTG
>JAHWKC010000272.1 GCA_019348095.1 Pseudomonadota bacterium
CAAGGCGCGCAACCGCGGCGCCGTGGACGTGAGCTACACCCCACGCAAGTGGGTCCGAAAGCCCAGGGGCGCCAAGCCCGGGCTGGTCCAGATCAGCAACGAGAAGACGGTGCGCGCGGGCGGCGATCCGGAGCGGCTGCAGCGCGTCCTGTCCACATCCCAACGCGGGGAGGATGAATGAGCTCGCGACGTGACCGCTCGACCCCTTCCACCCCAGGCGTCCACGGGCTGGCCGCGCTGTTCGCCGCCCTGGGCGCATGGCAGCTGCGCCGCGGCGCCGAAAAGCAGGCGATGCTCGACGCCGCCGGGCAGGTCACCCGCGACCGCGCGGCGCGTCCGCTCGCAGCGGCCGGCGATCCCGGTCGGGCCGACGCGTACGACTGGGCCGCAGGCGCAGGACGCTTCGATGCGCGTGGCCCGCTGTGGCTGGACAACCAGCAGCGCAACGGCCGCGTCGGTGTCCGGGTCTACCGGATTTTCCATCCCGACGATGGTGCTCCGCTGCTGGTCGATCTGGGTTGGCTGCCGCTGGAGGGTACCCGCGAAATGCCGGTGGTCGAGCGCCCGGCCGGCACGCTGGAATTGCGTGGGCTGCTGACGCCGCCGCCATCGGCCGGTCTCGCGCTCGGCAATGCGCTGGTGCGCGAGGATGGCGCGTGGCTGATGATGCGGCTGGAGACCGACGCCATCACGCGTGCGGCCGAGCTGCCCGTCCCGCTGGCGCCGCGCGTGCTGCGGCTCGACCCGGCTGTGCCGCTGGGCTTTGATCGCGATCTCGAACTGCTCGCCAACACCCTGCCGCCGGCCAAGCACCGCGGCTATGCGGTGCAGTGGTTCGGGCTGGCGTTGACGGTGCTGGTCACCGCCCTTGTCCTGACTTTCCGCAGATCATCCCGAGCACCCCGCCGATGAGCCGCCGCCGATGAACGTCGATAGCCCAACCCGCAATCGCAACCGCCTGTGGCTGATCGCGATCTTTGCGATGTTCTTCGGCAGCATGCTGGTCGCCGGCCTGCTGCGCTTCTCCGGGTGGCGTCCGGAGGGCATGAAGAACCATGGCGAGCTGCTGCAGCCGCCCGGCGATCTGCGCCAGGTGGTGCCGACGCTGGCCGGCGGCGGTGCCTACCATTGGGACCGGCGCGCGCGCATCTGGCGCATTGCGCTGGCGCCGCCGGCCTCGTGCACCATCGAATGCGAAAAGCTCGCGCGCGACCTTGACAAGGTCTGGCGGCTGTTCGGCAAGGATGCCGATCGCGTCCACGTGCTGTGGGTCGGCACGGCGCCGGCGCAGGTGCTGCATCCGGACGCGCTGCGCGAGTTGCAACCGGAGCCGGCCATCCGCGCCGCCCTGCCGCGCGTGGACGGTGTCCCCGGCGAGCCGCGCGAAGGGGTGCCGGTCTACGTGATCGACCCCAACGGCTTCGTGATCATGCGTTACCCTGCCGGCTTCGATCCGGCCGGGCTGCGTACCGACATGTCCCGGCTGCTGAAGCTGCGCTGATGCAGCCCTGCACCGGCATCGCCCCGAGCTCCGGATGACCCCCGCGTTCAACACCGCTGCCTACTCGCGCCACTTGCACCGCATCGCCTGGCTGGCGGTGGCGCTGGCGCTGGTCGTGATCATCTTCGGCGCGTTCGTGCGGCTGTCCGACGCCGGGCTGAGCTGCCCGGACTGGCCGACCTGCTATGGCCGCGCGGCGTGGCCAAGCGCGGCCCAGGAGGTGGAGTCGCACGCCGCCACCGCGATCCGCCCGCTGGAGACGCACAAGGCCTGGCGCGAACAGGTCCATCGCCACATCGCCGCGGCGCTGGGCGTACTGGTGCTGGTGCTCGCGCTGCTGGCCGCGCGCAAGCGGCGCCTGGGAATCGCGCAGATTCTGACGGCCGCCGGCCTGGTCGCGGTCGCAATCGGGCTGTACATGCAGGGCCAGCACACGGCGGCCGCGGCGCTGGCGCTGATCGCCGAGGCGATCCTGCTGCTGGCTGCATGGCGCTGGTGCAACCGGGACCTGTCTCGGGTCGCCGCGCTCACCCTGGCGGTGATCATCGTCCAGGCGTTGCTCGGCATGTGGACGGTGACCTGGCTGCTCAAACCGGTGGTGGTGACCGCGCACCTGCTCGGCGGAATGCTGACGTTCTCGCTGCTGCTGTGGATGGCCTGGCGCGCGACCGGCGTGCCGATCCGGCTGGTGCAGGCACCGGAGCTTCGCCGCTGGGTGGCGGCCGGGATCGCGCTGTTGGCCATCCAGATCGCGCTGGGCGGTTGGACCAGCGCCAACTATGCGGCGCTGTCGTGCGGCGCCGGCGGCTGGACCGGCGACACCGTGCACTGGCTGGACTTCCCCCGATGCGTGGGCCAGTGGTGGCCCGCGCACGATTTCCGCGAGGGCTTCGTGCTGTGGCGCGGTATCGGCGTCGACTACGAGGGCGGCATCCTGGACGGCGAGGCACGCATCGCGATCCAGCTGGCGCACCGGATGATGGCGGCGGTGGTACTGGCGTACCTGCTGGCGCTGGCCTACCGGTTGCTGCGCACGCCGGGCCTGCGCGCCTGGGCGGTCATGCTCGCGCTGGTCGCGCTGCTGCAGGTCGGCCTCGGCATCGCCAACGTCAAGCTGGCACTGCCGCTGCTGGTGGCCATGCTGCACGTGGCCGGGGCGGTCGTGCTGCTGTTCCTGCTGGTGTCGCTGCTGGCGCGGCTGCGCAGCCCGGAGCGGTGAAGAACGTCAACGGCAGACGGTAAAACTGTAACCGCAGGCGCTGGTTGTCGACCTGCTTTCTGGCTTTGGCCTTCACTATTCACCTGTTCACCCATTCACTATCGACCCCACGATGTCCGCCACCCTCCGCCAGTACTTCGACTTGACCAAGCCGCGCGTGGTCGCACTGATCGTGTTCACCGCGATCGTCGGCATGTTCCTTGCGGTGCCGGGCCTGCCGCCGCTGCGCGAGTCGGTGCTGGGTTTCATCGGCATCTGGCTGGCCGCGTCCTCGGCCGCGGCAATCAACCAACTGCTCGATTCGCGTATCGACGCCAAGATGGCGCGCACCTCGTGGCGTCCGATCGTGGTCGGCCAGATCACCCCCGCGCATGCGCTGGTGTTCGCGCTGGTGCTGGCGGCGCTGTCGATGACCATCCTGGTGCTGTGGGTCAACATGCTGACCGCGCTGCTGACCTTCGCCTCGCTGATCGGCTACGCGGTGATCTACACCGTGTTCCTCAAGCGCGCCACCCCGCAGAACATCGTGATCGGCGGCATCGCCGGCGCCGCGCCGCCGGCGCTGGGCTGGGCTGCGATCACCGGCACGCTCGACCCCCACGCGCTGTTGCTGGTGCTGATCATCTTCGTCTGGACCCCGCCGCACTTCTGGGCGCTGGCGATCTTCCGGCGCGAGGACTACGCCCGCGCGATGGTGCCGATGCTTCCGGTCACCCACGGCGTGCAGTACACCCGCTGGCAAATACTTTTCTACACCGTGCTGCTGCTGGTGGTGACTGTGCTGCCGTGGGTCACCGGCATGAGCGCCTTCCATTCGTCCTCCATGCGATCGGCGATCATCTCGATCTCGCGCTGGGGGGACGAGGGGTAGGCCGCATCGGGCCGGTTCGTACGGAGGCTAAGGAAGTGCATCAACGACCTGGAATTGCAGGTGGCGTACACGGTCGAGTAGGTCGCCATGGGCAGCACCATCCGGGCAACCTCCCGGGCGATCCCCTGTGAGAGCATCTTCAGGTACCCGTGGTACGCAGT
>JAHWKC010000273.1 GCA_019348095.1 Pseudomonadota bacterium
TTCGCCCAGCCCAGCCCCGCGTTGTGGACCAGCACGTCGACGCGACCGACCTCGTCGACCGCCTTCTGCACCAGCGCGGTGGCCTGCTCCGGCGAGGTCACGTCGGTCTGCAGCGCGGCGTAGCGGCGGCCGGCCACCTCCACGAGCCGGCCGGTGTCCGGCAGGCGGTCGACGCGCCGGGCCCCGAGGACCACGTCGGCGCCGGCCTCGATGAGTGCGCGCGTGCCCTCGGCGGTGCAGACGTTGCCGGCGACCAGCGGCACGCTCGACCCGGCGACCTTGCGCACCGCGTCGACGGCGCGAATGGCGTCGAGCATGCGGCGCTGGTGACCGTGCGCGGTGTCGAGCACGACGTCAGGGTCGTACGACGCCTGCAGCACGTCGACCGCGGCGGACGACGTCAGCAGCACGGGGTGACCACCGGCGAGGGCCGCGAGGTAGGCCACGACGCCCTCGACGGCGCTGCTCATCGGCAGCAGGACGAGCCGGCGCGTCGGCCCGAGGCGTGCCGCGACCTGCGCGACCCGGCCGGCCAGCTCGGCGTAGGTGACCCGGCCGTCCGCGGTCAGCAGGGCGGCCCGCTCGCCGTGGGAGTGGAGAGGCCTAGGCCTCGCTCGTCTCCGTCTCGTCGTCCTTGTCCTTGTCGGCCTCGTCCTCCGCCTCGTCCTCCGCCTCTTCCTTCGCCGGGCGCTTGCCCTGCCGGAAGGCGGCGGTCAGCATCGCAGCGGCCTCGGCCGCGTCGATCGCGTTCTCGGGCGTCTCTTCGGACTCCTCGGCCTGAGTCGGCGCGCTCTCGGCGACCGCCTCGACCTGCTCGACCTGCTCGACCAGGCTGAGCACGTCGCCCATGTCGAGGATGCGGCTGGCGACGCGTTCGGGGTGGAACACGTCCAGGCCATCGGGCTTCTCGCCGGTGCCGATGAACTTGATCGGGCGACCGGTGATGTAGCGCACGCTCAGCGCCGCGCCGCCGCGCGCGTCGCCGTCGGTCTTGGTCAGCACCACGCCGGTCAGCGGCAGCGCCTCGCTGAAGGCCTTGGCGGTGGTCGCCGCGTCCTGGCCGGTCATCGAATCGACCACGAACAGGGTTTCCACCGGCGCCACCGCCGCATGCAACGCCTTGATCTCGGCCATCATCGCCTCGTCGATCGCGAGGCGGCCGGCGGTGTCGACGATCAGCACGTCGGCGAAGGACTTGCGCGCGTCATCGATGGCGGCGCGGACGATAGCCTCGGGCTGCTGCGAGGCGTCCGAGGCGAAGAACAGTACCTCGACCTGCTGCGCCAGCGTCCTGAGCTGCTCGATGGCGGCCGGCCGGTAGACGTCGGCCGAGACCACCATCACCTTCTTCTTGCGGCGCTCCTTGAGGTGCTTGGCGAGCTTGGCGACGGTGGTGGTCTTGCCCGCGCCCTGCAGGCCGGCCATCAGGATCACCGCCGGCGCCGGGACGTTGAGATTCAGGTCCGACGCCTGCGCGCCCATGACGGTGGTCATCTCGTCGCGCACGATCTTGATCAGCGCCTGGCCCGGGGTCAGCGACTTGATCACTTCCTGGCCGACCGCGCGCACCTTGATGCGCTCCATCAGCGCCTGCACCACCGGTAGCGCGACGTCGGCCTCCAGCAGCGCGATGCGGACCTCCCGCAGCGACTCGCGGATGTTCTCCTCGGTCAGCCGGCCGCGGCCGCGCAGGCGCTCGATGGTGCCGGACAGGCGCTGGGTCAGGGATTCGAACATGGAAGCGGCACCGCAACGGCGAAACGGGCCGCTGATTGTAGCCGGTAGGGTGGGCACGTTTTTGGTGCCCACCGGCGTGGCGGCCAAGCTGGTGGGCAGGGGAAGCATGCCCACCCTGCGGCTGCCCGGTCGCATCTCCGGCTCCGGATCGCGGCTGAAGCCGCTCCTACGGCTGCACGGCTGTGCCACACTGCGGCGATGACAATCGTTCTCATCGCCGTCGTGCTCTACCTTGCCGCCGCGGGCCTGCTGGTCGTCGGCGTGCGCCGCCAAACCGGGCGGATGCCAACACCGTGGTGGTTGCCGGCGGCCGCTGCGGTGGTGCTGCACGCAGCGGCGCATCTGGTGGCGTGGCGCGCTTCGGGCACCGCCGACCTGCACTTCTTCGCGGCGCTGTCGCTGGTCGGACTGGGCATGGCCGCACTGACCACCCTGGTCGGCGCGGCGGGACGGATGGGCGCGCTGGGGGTGGTGGTGTTCCCGTTGGCGGCACTCGCCCTGGTGGGTTACCACCGCCACGGTCCGGTCCCGTCGATCGCACTGGATTGGCGGCTGCAGCTGCACGCCTGGTTCGCGTTGCTGGCCTACGCCACCCTGGCGGTGGCCGCGTTGCTGGCGGTCATGCTGTGGGCGCAGGAACGCGCACTGCGCCGGCGCGACTTCCACCGCTGGCTGCGCGCGCTGCCACCGCTGGTCGAGCTGGAAACGCTGCTGTTCCGCACCATCGCGGTCGGCTTCGTGTTGCTGACGGCAACGCTGCTGACCGGCGTGCTGTTCGTCCAGGACCTGCTGACCCAGGACCTGGTGCACAAGACCGTGCTGAGCGTGCTGTCGTGGCTGGCCTTCGGCGCCCTGCTGGTTGGTCGCTGGCGCTACGGTTGGCGCGGGGCGGTCGCGGTGCGCTGGACGCTCACGGCGATGGCGCTGCTGGTGCTGGCCTACTTCGGCAGCAAGTTCGTGCTGGAGCTGGTACTGGGCCGCGCCTGAACTTGGCCGCTGTTGTGTAGAGCGCAGCTTGCTGCGCGCGCGGCGGCTGCATGAAATGCAGCCGAGCAGGCTCGGCTCTACCGATCTATTGCAGACGTCCCGTGATCCAGCAGTTTCGCGGCCGTGGCTGCCGGAACCGCCGCGGAAAACAGGAAACCCTGCGCCTCCAGGCAACCCAGCTCGCACAGCTCCTCGGCCTGCGCAGCGGTTTCCACGCCCTCGGCGACCACGTGCAAGCCGAGGCTGCGGCCCAGGTCGATGATCGAATGGATGATCGCACGCGCGCTGCGAGGGTTGCCTCCTGCGGGGCTGTCGCGGCCCAGCTCGGCGGTGAAACCGCGGTCGATCTTCAGCGTCGTTACCGGCAGCCTTCCCAGATAGGCCAGCGAGGAGTAGCCGCTGCCGAAGTCGTCGATCGCGACCTTCAGCGCCGGTGCCGCGCGGCGCAGCCGCGTCAGCATGGCGGAGGCCTGGTCGATGTCGCGCATCAACGAGCTTTCGGTGATCTCGATCTCGATGCCCTCGGCGGCATCACCGGCGGTGGTCAGCATCTGCTGCAGGCGCTCGATCAGGGGCTCGTCCTGCAGGTCCGCGGCATCGAGGTTGACCGAGATGCGGCAGTCGGGATGCTGCTGCCGCCAGCCGGCCAGATCGCTGAGCGCGTGGGCCAGGATGCACAGGTCGATCCGGCCGATCACCCCGCTGCGCTGCGCCAGGTCGAGAAAGTGCGAGGGCAGCAGCAATCCGCGACGTGGGTGGTTCCAGCGCGCCAGCGCCTCGCGCTCCGGCAAGGCCTGCCAGGCGTCGTCCTCAGTCAGAAAATCGATCTCCATGGCGAATCAGTATCAGCCGATTCAGGGTTTTTCCGGGCGCTGCTGCGCGGAAGCGGCCTCATAGGCGTTGACGATCCGGGTGACCAGCGGATGGCGCACGATATCGGCCGAAGTGAACGCCACGTGATCGATGCCCTCCACGCCGCCGAGCAGCCCGAGCGCATTCGCCAGCCCCGAA
>JAHWKC010000274.1 GCA_019348095.1 Pseudomonadota bacterium
GATGATGAAATTCGCCAGCACGCTCGGTCTGTTCGTCCTCACCGCTCTGGCGGAGATCATCGGCTGCAACCTGCCTTACCTCTGGCTCAAACACGAACGCTCGGCCTGGCTGCTGGTGCCGGCGGCATTGAGCCTGGCGGCGTTCGTCTGGTTACTCACGCTGCATCCGCACGCGGCCGGCCGGGTGTACGCCGCGTACGGCGGGGTGTACATCAGCGTGGCGCTGCTGTGGCTGTGGGCGATCGATTCGGTGCGCCCCAGCGTGACCGACTATGTCGGCGTGATGTTCTGTCTGATCGGCATGGGCATCATCATGCTGGGTCCGAGCATGCTGGGTCCGAGCATGCCCGGCGCGCAGCGTCCGTAGGCTGGGCACGCCTTCCGTGCCCAGCGCGCCGGGTCCGGAACCCATTGATGGGCGCCAAGAGCGTGCCCATACGGCTAGCGCGAGCCCAGCAATGCCTCCAGCACCGCCATGCGCGCGGCCACGCCATTGCCGACCTGCCGCAGGATCAGCGACTGCGCACCATCGGCGACTTCGTCGGTCACCTCGACTCCCCGATTGACCGGGCCGGGATGAAGCACCACCGCCTCGGCGTCGGCACGCCGCAGCCGCGCCGAGGTCAGACCGTAGTCGCGGTGGTAGTCGTGCAGCGATCCGATCAGCCCTTCCTGCATGCGCTCGCGTTGCAGGCGCAGCAGCATCACCGCGTCGACCCCTTCCAGCGCGGCATCCAGGTCATGGCTGACGGTGCAGCCCGCCAGCGTGGCGTCCTCGGGCAACAGCGCCTGCGGCCCACATACCCGGAGTTCACCGGCGCCCAGCGTGCGCAACGCGTGCAGGTCCGAGCGGGCGACGCGGGAATGCTTGATGTCGCCGACAATCAATACCTTCAGACCGGAGAGATCCCCGCCCTTGACCTGGCGCAGCGTCAGCATGTCCAGCAGGCCCTGGGTCGGGTGCGCGCTGCGGCCGTCGCCGGCGTTGATCAACACGGTGGCGGGACCGGCCGCTTCGGCGAGTGCGGCGACCGCGCCATCGTGCTGGTGGCGCACGACGAAACCGCGCACGCCCATTGCCTCGATCGTCCTGAGCGTGTCGCGCGCGCTTTCGCCCTTGCTGGTCGAGGACGTGGAGGCATCGAAGTTCAGCACGTCGGCGCCGAGCCGCTGCGCGGCGAGCTGGAAACTCAGGCGGGTGCGCGTGGAAGGCTCGAAGAACAGCGTGCAGACCGCGCTGCCGGTCAGGACGGTGCGGTCCTCGCGCACGTCGGCGTAATGCTGCGCGCGCTCCAGCAACGCCTCCAGCTGCGCCCGCGGCAGGCCCTCCAGGGTGAGCAGGTGTTGCAGCGCATGCGGCGGGTCGGCGAGTCCGGAGATCATTCGGGGGGCTGCTCGGAAAGTGCGAGGGCGTCGCCCGGTGCGGCCAGCCAGCGCTCGATGATCACCGCGGCGGCAATTGCGTCCAGTGCCTCGGCATCGCGGCGGCGTTTGCGACCCTGGGCGCGGTCGGCGGCGAAACGCTGCGCCGCCTCGATCGAGCTCAGGCGCTCATCGACCAACGCCACCGGCAGCCGGTAGCGCGCCTGCAGCTCGCGGCCGAAGGCGTGGGCCCGCACGCGGATCGGCTGGTCACCGCCGTCCAGCGTCATCGGGTCGCCGACGATCAGCCCGTCCGGCCGCCACTCCTTGTACAGACGATCGAGCGCGCTCCAGTCCGGCCCGTGGCCATGTACGTCGACCACCGCCAGCGCACGCGCGCCGTGGCCGAAGGCACTGCCGACCGCCACGCCGATGCGGCGCGCGCCGACGTCGAAGCCCAGCACCGTGCCGTCACGCCTGATCAGCGCCGGAGCGGGCGGGCGGGCCGGTGTCGGCGCCTGGCTCATGCGTGGCCGGCGTAGTCGGCCAGGTGCGCGAAATCCACCCCGATCAGACCGGCCGCCGCATGCCAGCGGGCTTCCAGTGGCAGCGTGAACAGCAACTCGGTGTCCGACGGCGCGGTCAGCCAGTCGTTGTCGGTCAGCTCGTGCTCGAGCTGTCCCGCGCCCCAGCCGGCGCAGCCAAGGGCGACGATCGCGTGCTCAGGACCCTCGCCCCGGGCCATGGCTTCGAGAATGTCGCGCGAGGTAGTCAGAAACAGCCGCTGGGCGATCTCCAGCGTCGAGTCCCAGCCCATGCCGCCGTCATGCAGCACGAAGCCGCGCTCGGGATGGACGGGGCCGCCGGCAAGCACGACCTGCGTGCGCAGGGCCTCGCCGCCGCCTTCCACCCCCATCTGCCCGAACACCTCGCCCAGGGTGTACTCGGACGCGCGGTTGACGATGATGCCCATCGCGCCGTCTCCGTCGTGCTGGCAGATCAGCGCGACGCTGCGCGAGAAATTGGTATCGGCCAGCGACGGCAAGGCGATCAACAACTGGTTGGCGAGGGGGGTGGCTGTCGCGGAGGTCGCGGCGGGCGTCGGCGTGGTGGGCATTGCGGGCATGGCTGCATTCTAGCTGCGTGACATCTTCGCCGCGAAGCCCACAGCACGCCGTGATGGCGCCCGGCATCGCTCCCTGCGGCGGAAGTTCGAACTCAGGCGCTGGCGTAGCGCAGTGCCGCGCCGACCCAGCGGGACACGATGCGTTCGGCGATGTCCGGCGATTGCTGCAGCAGGCGATCGCCGAGCTCCTGCACCTGCGGCAGCAGGTCGGCATCGCGGGCGAGGTCGGCAACGCGGAATCCAACGATGCCGGTCTGCCGGGTGCCGAGCAGCTCGCCCGGGCCGCGCAGCTCCAGGTCCTTCTCGGCCAGGGCGAAGCCGTCGTAGCCCTTGCTGCCCACGGTCTGGATCACGGTCGCCCTCACCCGGGGCTCCCGGCCCAGCAACTCGTAGAGCCGCCGCGTCCCCTGGACGCCGGGGTCGGGACTGGCCGCGTCCACCACCGCGCCGCCGCGCACGACGTTGTCGACCACGATGACGCTGCCACGCCGGGTGAGCCTCAGCGCCCACGAGAAATAGTCGGCGTTGGCCGCCTTGTCGGCATCGATGAACACCACGTCGAACGGGCCGGCTCCCTCGGCAACCAGTTGCGGCAGGGTGGCGAGGGCCGGTCCCACCCGGACGTCGACCACGTCGCCGAGGCCGGCGCGGGCGACGTTGTCCCGCGCCACCTCGGCGTAGGTGGGATCCGCCTCCAGGGTGACGAGCCGTCCGTCGGCAGGGAGCACCCCGGCCATCCAGATGGCGCTGTAGCCGCCCAACGTGCCGATCTCCAGCACGGTGCGCGCCGAGCACATCTGCACCAGCAGCGCCAGCAGCTTCCCCTGGTTGGGTGCGACGTTGATCGCAGGCAAGCCGGCGGCAGTGCTGGCCTCGAGCGTCGCGTCCAACGCGAGATCCGACGGCACCACCACGTCGCTGATGTAGCGATCGACCTCCGACCATCGGTCTTGGCTCATGGCTCCGCCGCGGGCATCAGGACGGCTGGCGTGGCAAGCCCTTGCCGCCGTGGACGGTGAGCTCGGTCTGCTCCCCCATGCCGGCGATGAGGGGACGAGCCTGCTGGATCAGCACCGTGACCTCGTCCGACGCCAGGGAATGCTCGTGGGCCTCCCGGTCGGTCCACACCTCGGAGATCCACACGGCATCGGGGTGGTCGGACGTCCCCACGACGTAGTGGATGCAGCCGGGATCCTGCTCGAGGAGCTCGGCTGCCCGCAGCAGGTAGCCGAGGAGCTGGTCACG
>JAHWKC010000275.1 GCA_019348095.1 Pseudomonadota bacterium
GGGTGATCGGCTGGCGATAGGCGATCAGCGCCAGGGTCTCCAGGGTGGCACGGGTGTAGCGGGTCTGCCGCTCGGTCCACAGCCGCGCGACCCAGGGGTGCACGTCGGCCTGCACCTGGTAGCGGAAGCCCGACGCCAGTTCGACCAGTTCGACCCCGCGCCCGGCACAGCCCTCGCGCAGGGTCTGCAGCGCCAGCTCGACACTGTCGGCCGGCGCTGGCTGGTCCTCCGGGAACAACGCGTGCAGCTGCGCCAGCGTCAACGGCTGGTTGGCCGCGAGCAGCGCGGCTTCGACGATGCGGGTAATCAGGGTCTGATCCATGGGTTGGCTGGTTGCGAATCGGTGGTGGGTGCTTCAAGAGCCGGTAGGCCCGCAGAGGGCGCGAAAGGCGCACAAGAAAGCAAAAACGTATTTGTCGTATCGAGCGGTTGGCCGGCATCGCGCGGAGGCGGGGGAATCCGTTTTGCTCTTGTGCCGTGGCGTACTCGATTCTTCGCTGCGGTCCGGGCGGCGCGAGACTCATCCGGCGGGTAACACTATTTGTCCTGCCTTTCGCTTTCCCTGTGCGTCTTTTGCGTCTTTTGCGGACCACCCCCGCTGCTCAAGCCGGCGCATCGTCATTGGCCGCGTCCTCGTCGAACTCGCTGGTGAGTTCGACCTGCGTGGCGGCCTCGCCGAGGGCGAGCGACTTGACGTAGATCGGCGCGAGCAACTGCCGCGGATCATGATCCGTATCGGAGGGGTGTTCCTGCACGATCTCGACCAGTTGTTCCTTGGCCAGGGTGAGCAGGCCGAGGAAGGTCACCACCACCCCGAGCTTGCCTTCCTCGGCATTGAACAGCGACTCGAACCGGTAGAACGCCCCGTCGCTCATGCGCTCGAGCAACTCGCCCATCCGTTGGCGCACGCTCAGCGCATCGCGCTTGATCGCGTGCTGGGTATACAGCTCGGCTCGCTTGAACACGTCGTGCAGCGCCAGCAGCATTTCGCGCAGGTCCACCGGCGGCGGCAGCTTGACCGTGGCGCGGTCGGGCACGTACGCCTGCGCCGGGACGGTGTCGCGGTCCTGGCGGGGCAGGGTGTCCAGGTCTTCGGCGGCCTTCTTGAAACGTTCGTACTCCTGCAGGCGGCGGACCAGCTCGGCGCGCGGGTCATCCTCGATGCCTTCCTCGGTGACTGCGCGCGGCAGCAGCATGCGCGATTTGATCTCGGCCAGGATCGCGGCCATCACCAGGTAATCGGCGGCGAGCTCGAAACGCATCTCGTGCATCGCCTGGATGTAGTCGACGTACTGCCGCGTGATTTCGGCAATCGGAATGTTCAGGATCTCGAGGTTCTGGCGCTTGATGAGATACAGCAGCAGATCCAGCGGCCCTTCGAACGCTTCAAGAAAGACTTCCAGCGCATCCGGCGGAATGTACAGGTCCTGCGGTATCTGCAGCACCGGCTGGCCGTGCACCATCGCCAGCCGCATTTCCTGCTGCTGCGGCGACAGCGGGTGGAGGCTGGCCGGCGTGGGGTGGTCCCCGCTCACGTTGTGCTCGGTCGCGTCGGGCGCGAGTTCGTTGGTCATGCGAGGCTGGCCCCTCCGGGGGCCATGCAGGTCCGGCCCCGACCGGGCCGCAGGCACTGCTGCTGCAAAGGTGCAGGCGGCCGGATGCGGCCACTGCGGGTGTACGACTGCGGGTGCAACGAGTTGCGAAAAGTCGTGCCCGGCCCGACTGCCTGCACGAATGGCCCCGACTTGCACGCCACGCAGGACGTGACGGCGAACGACGGAAGAAGGTTGCGGGCGCGGGCCGGTGGGGGTGCAGCGTCGCACTGGCACTGGTATGGAGTGCGGCGCGGAACGTGGCGGCGGTGTGGGGACCTGTCGCGACGGACCGACTGCGCCCGGCCTTGGGCGTGACAGCTAGGGTACGGGGTCATCAAAGCCGTGTCCAGCCGGTGAGTTCATGCCCCGGGCGAGGACCGGAGCGGCCGGTCCGGGTGCCCTACAATCGTCGCCCTGAAGATCTGGGGAGCCTGCGATCACATGTGGTACGCGATAGAGGGTTACGACGGCGCCGATGTACTGGCCAAACGGCTCGCCACCAGGACCGAGCACCTGGCCCGCCTGACCGCCCTGCGCGACCAGGGCCGCTTGCTGCTGGCCGGTCCGTGTCCGGCGATCGACACCGAGGACCCCGGCCCGGCGGGGTTCAGCGGCAGCCTGGTGGTGGCCGAGTTCGAGTCGCTCGCCGCGGCCCGCGCCTGGGCCGATGCGGATCCCTACGTCGCCGCCGGTGTGTATGCCCGCGTCGAGGTGCGGCCGTTCAAGCCGGTGCTGCCATGAGCGAGTCGCCGACGCCTGGTGCGCCGATGCCCGATGCGCCGATCGCGGGCGCATTGCCGCGCGAGCAGCGAGTGCCGGCGATCCGTGCCGCGCTCGAAGCGGCGCTGAAGCCGCAGGCACTGGAGATCGAGGACGAAAGCCATCGCCACGCCGGTCACGCCGGCGCCCGCGACGGTCGCGGGCACTTCCGCGTGGACGTGATCAGCAATGTGTTCAGCGGGCTCAGCCCGATCGCGCGCCATCGCGCGGTGTATGCCGCCGTCGGAGGGTTGATGGACACCGACATCCACGCCCTGTCGATCCGCGCGCGTACCCCGCACGAGGCGTCGCTGGGCTGACAGCCGCGCTCGGTAGGCGCAAATTTTGCGGTTGCGCGCCTGCCGCGCAATGGTGGGTCGGCGACGGCCTCGCTGTGCCGTGTGTTCGCCTCTCGTGCACTCAAGGTGTGGTGCGCTGGCCTTACGGGGCTTCACCAACAAGGAGGAAAGCACCATGGCGGCCACTCTCGACCGGGCACGTGCCAGGGCGCTGCACCCGTTTCATGCGGTCCTACTGGCCGGCACCATCCCGCTGTTCCTGGCGGCCCTGCTGAGCGATATCGCCTACGCGCAGACCTATCACGTGCAGTGGACCAACTTCGCGTCCTGGCTGGTCGCCGGTGGTCTTTTGTTGGGCGGCATCACGCTGGTGCTCGCGCTGGTCGGGCTGGGTGTCGGGATCGCGCTGGCCCTGATCGCGCTGGTCGGGGCCGGCCTGGGGTTCTTCGTGCTCAGCAATCGAACCTCCGCCGTGGAATCCGCCGAGCTGCTGGCCGGCTCCGAACGCCTGCTCGCCCTGGTGCCCGAAACCTCCGCCGAGCGCCTGCCATGGCCCTCGCCCTTCGACGCCATGGCGGCACGGCTGGAGGAGTGGCGCGGCCGCCGCGCCGTCGTGCTGGCCACCGGCGACCCGCTGAACTACGGCGTCGGGCGCAAGCTGCTGCGGCACCTGCCCATCGACGAGATCCGCTTCCTGACCCACGTCTCGGCCTTCTCGCTGGCCGCGGCCCGCCTCGGCTGGTCGCTGCCCGACGTCGAGACGCTGGCGCTGCACGGCCGCAGCGCCGCCGCCATCGAGGTTGCGATCGCGCCTGACGCAAGGATCCTCGCCCTCACCGCCGGCGAGGACCCCGTGCGCGAGGTCGCCCGCCGCCTCGTCGCGCGCGGCTACGGCGGCAGCACCCTGACGGTGCTGGAACACATGGGCGGCCCCGCCGAACGCCGCGCCAGCTTCACCGCCAAGGCCGTCCCCGACGATGCCATCGCCGATCTCGCCACCCTCGCCATCGCCTGCCGCGCCGGCCCCGGCGCCAGGATCCTGCCGCGCATCCCCGGCCTGC
>JAHWKC010000276.1 GCA_019348095.1 Pseudomonadota bacterium
ATGCGCTCGGCGTCGAGCGCGGTGGCGAGCTCCTGCCCGAAGTCGACGACGTTGACGATCCCCAGCAGCACGCCCTCGATGATCCGCACGCCGCCCGCCCCGCCGATGGCGAGCACCGGGCGGCCGTCGCGCACGACGATGGTCGGGCTCATCGAGGAGCGCGGCGTCTTGCCGGGCGCCGGCTCGTTCGCCGTGCCCGGGTCCGAGAAGTCCGTGAGCTCGTTGTTGAGCAGCACGCCCGTCCGCGGGGCGGTGACCGCGCTGCCGAACGACTGCTCGATCGTGCAGGTCAGCGCCACCGCGTTGCCCGCGTTGTCGATGACGGAGAGGCTCGTGGTCGAGCCCAGCGGGTTGGCGTCCTCCCCGGCCGCGCGGCTGCCCGGCGGCGCACCGGCCGGCTTCCCGGGGCCGTAGCTCTTGGCCCGCTGCGGATCGATCTCCGCGCGGCGGGCGGCCGCGTAGTCCTTGGCGATCAGGCCGGCGGTCGGGACCTGGACCTGGTCGGGGTCGGCGACGTAGCGGTTGCGGTCGGCGAAGGCGAGGCGGCCCGCCTGCCCGAGCAGATGCGCCGCGTCCAGCGCCTGCACGGCACCGTGGCCGGGCCGCCGCGGCCCGAGCGCCGGCATGTCCTGGTGCGCGAGGAAGGCCAGGATTTGCAGCACCGCCACCCCGCCGGAGGACGGCGGCGGTGCGGTCACGATTTCCCAGTCGTGGTAACCGAACCGCAGCGGCTCGCGTTCACGCACGCGGTAGCCGGCCAGCTCCTCGGCGGTCCAGCGCCCGCCCTCGGCGGCCACGCCGGCGCGCAGCTTGTCCGCGACGTCGCCGCGGTAGAAACCGTCGACGCCGTGCTCGGCCAGCCGCTCCAGGGTGCGGGCCAGGTCGGGCTGGCGCAGGATCTCCCCTTCGGTGGGTGGATCGCCGTCGGCCAGGAACACCGCGCGGGTGCCCGGGTAGCGCTCCATCACCTCGCGGCGCCGGGCGTAGCCCCGCTCCAGGCGCGCGTAGACCGGGAAACCCTCGCGCGCGAGCCGGATGGCCGGTGCCAAGGAAGTCGCGAGCGGCAAACAGCCATAGCGCGAGGCGATGTGGTCCAGGCCCGCGGGCAGCCCCGGGATGCCGGCCGCCCATGGACCATTCGTGGCCAGGTCGCGATCGAGCTCGCCGTCACCGTCCAGATACGCCTCGGGGGTTGCCGCAATCGGTGCCGTCTCGCGCGCATCGACGAATACGTCGCGCTGGTTGCGCGCATCATGCAGAAGGAAAAACCCGCCGCCACCGAGCCCGGAGCTGATCGGCTCGACCACCGACAACGCCGCCGATACCGCCACCGCCGCGTCGAATGCATTGCCGCCGGCGCGGATGGCTTCGAAGCCCGCCTCCGTGGCCAGTGCATGCGCGCTGGCAATCGCGGTACCGGGGGGATGCTTGGCCGCCACCAACGCCGGCGTGGCTTCGGCTGCGCTTGCGCTCTGCGGTTGCAGCAACAAGACGAGCAGCAGCAGGCCCGACGCATTCCGTAGAGCCGAGCGTGCCCGGCTTTCCAGTCGGCTGCAGCGGAGCAAGCTCCGCTCTACGCGGGATATTTTCATGTTGGCTCCTGTTGCAGCCGCGCCAGTTTGGCCAGAAGCGCTTCGTGGGACTCGGGATGGGCTGCATCGGGGTCGATGCACTCGACCGGGCACACCACCACGCATTGCGGCTCGTCGAAATGGCCGACGCATTCGGTGCAGCGCGCCGGGTCGATCACGTAGATCGTCTCACCCTGCGTGATCGCCTGGTTGGGACAGGCCGGCTCGCAGACGTCACAGTTGACGCAGAGTTCGTTGATCTTGAGTGACATTCGGCTAGGCGGTGGAAGCCGCCGGTTTCTTTCCTGTCGTTGCGCGCGATGGGCGCCGAGCCTGCGGGCTTCTCATGCAAAAAGCGGCGGAAGCAGGCCTTTTGCGCCGCGAACAGGCGTCGGCACACCGGCAGGCCCGCCCGCGCGGGCGCGGGCGCGGGCGCGGGCGCGGGCGGGCCGATGCGTCACTTGGCCTCGATGAACACGTACGCCGCGCCCGAGGGCTCGACCGCGGCCTGCACGCGCTCGCTGTCGGCCGGCGCCCCGATGAACAGCACGCGGACGCCTTCGAGTGTGCCCGGGGTGGCCTGCTCGAAGGCCGCCACGGTGAGGTCGGCACTGTGTTGCGAGGAGGACGAGCCGAACGCCAGCAATGTGCCGGCGTTCACGCCGCGCGCGACGTCGGTACGGGCCTTGTCCAGCTGGCGCCCGTACGCGCCCTCGAACCCTTCCGAGTCCACCGGCGGCAGCGTGTAGACGTAGGTGCTGGTGGACTCGCCGATGTTGCGGGTGACGACATCGGTCAGATAGGCGTTCCACTGGTTCGGGTCGGTGCCGGTCGGTGCGGCCATCGGCGCCTGCACGACTTCGACGTTCTCCCCCTCGTCGGCGCCGTTCTGGCAAGCGGCCAGCATCGGCAGCGAGAGGCAGGCGATCAGGAGCATGCGGGTGGTGGTTTTCATCGGTTTCCCCTTGTTGGTGTCACGTGCGGGTGAGATGGATTTCATGCGCGGGTGCGTTGCCATTGTGCCTGCAATGCCTCGGTCACCGCCGGCGGCACGAAACCGGAGATATCGCCGCCCAGGCGGGCGATCTCGCGCACCAGCGAGGAAGAAATGAAGCCGTATTGCTCCGCCGGCGTCAGGAACAGCGTCTCGACCTCCGGGATCAGGTGGCGGTTCATGCTGGCCAGCTGGAATTCGTATTCGAAATCCGACACCGCACGCAGGCCGCGCAACAGCACCCCGGCACCGAGCTCGGCGACAAAATGCGCGAGCAGGCAATCGAAGCCGCGCACCTCCACGTGCCGGTGATGCGCGACGGCGCTGCGGGTCAACTCGACCCTCACCTCCAGCGGCAGCGCCGGGCTTTTGCCCGGACTTTCCGCCACCCCGATGATCAGCCGCTCGAACAACGGCGCGGCGCGATCGACCAGATCGATGTGGCCGTTGGTCACCGGGTCGAAGGTGCCGGGATAGACGGCGATGCGGGGGCGGGCCACGGTCATTCGGGAGTCATTCGCTCGTTGGCGGATGGATGGGTTCCGACGCGGAAGCTTCTGGACACGGGGTCTGGATTTAAACCTGGGCAGGACCGCTGCCAGCGGCGCTGGCATCACCCGCCAGAAGCATGCGGCGCCAGTGTATCAGCGGGGCCGCGGCATCGCCGATAGAGGGCATAGCGCACCTCACGGGTGCGCCCTTCGCGGTGCAGCGTCCAGTCGGCCGGAAGTACCGGCACCAGCTCCGGTGGCGCCTCGATGTACAACCAGGCCCCGCGCGCGAGTTTGGGCAGCAGCCCCGCCAGCGCCGCATCCCACAGGCCATCGGCGAAGGGCGGGTCGAGGAACGCGAGGTCGAACCCGGCATCGGGCTGGGAGGGCAGCCACGCCAGCGCATCGGCCTGGACGATGTGGGCCGCCTCGCCGCCGGGAAGCCGCGCAGCCAGCTCGCGCAAGGTCGTCGCCAGGGTGCGATCGCGTTCGACCAGCACCGCGCTCGCGGCACCGCGCGAAAGCGCCTCCAGCGCCAGCGCGCCACTGCCGGCGAACAGATCCAGCACGCGCGCACCCGGCAGCATCGGCATCAGCCAGTTGAACAAGGTCTCGCGCACGCGATCGGGGGTGGGCCGCAGGCCGGGCGCAGCCGG
>JAHWKC010000277.1 GCA_019348095.1 Pseudomonadota bacterium
GACGACCGGCAGGCGGAGGCCCGCGCATTCCTGCGCGCGCACGCCGGGCCGCTCCTCAGCCGGCGGTCTCCCACAGACCGGTGAGCCGCGGGCCCTCCGACCCCCGGCGCAGCTCGCACCACGTCGCGCCGCTCGTGCCGTCGGCGTGGCCGACGATCACCCGCACCACCTCGCGCGCCTGCGGGTGCTCAGGAGAGCCGTCGGGCGACGCGGTCGCGGTGGCGGCGATCGCGAACGCGTCGGCGCCGTAGCGCTGCAGCAGCGTGCTCGCCACGCGGCCGGTCCCGGCGGCGTCGGCGAGGTGCTCGGCGAGCGTGTCGGGCTTGAGTTTCTCGGAAAGCTTGGGCCGGCGCAGCTGGAGGATCAGGTGGATGAGAGCGTCATAGCGGTCCGGGCCGAGACCGTAGAGGGCGCGGTCGACCGCGATGCGGTGCTCGTGCGCGCTCTCGCGCACGCAGTCGGTGCCGAGCGCCTCGCGCAGGCGGTCACGGGTGAGTGGTCGCCGATCAGGTGCGAGGTTGACCTCGGCACCGACACGCGCCGACGTTACGGCGAACCACTTCTCGACGTTCTTCGACGAGCGGGTCGCCCGCATCCCGACGATCACCGTGACGTACTGCTCGGCCCCGGCATCATCGACCCGGCCGACACCCGCCGCGTGCTCGGCCTGGGCCTGGCCGCAAGCCTCAATGCGCCGATCCAGGAGCGCACGCGCTTCGGCGTTTTCCGGATGTAGATCGCGAGCGGTTCCGGGGCGTATTCAACCTGCTTGCGCGGTCCGGGTCACCGGCATTTTGTAGGAGCGACGTGAGTCGCGAGGTTTTCGTGCCCGGCTCAACGAGTCGCGACCTGGGTGGCTTTCAGGCCGCATATGTGGCTCGCAATCTGGCCGAAGAGCTCGCGACTCACGTCGCTCCTACAAGAAATACCCGCAGGGCCGGCATCAAACGGAAAACTTCCGCCCACGTGATCGCCACATGAACGCCGGTCGCAGGCGCCGTTTTTTTGACGCAGCGCATGAACCGGCGGCCCGCCGCGCTGCTAGCCTCGGGATCCCCGCCTGCACATCCGGCCAACTCGAGGACACACCGCACATGGCGATTTTCAATCAATCCAGCTCTTCCAAGCGCGACACCGCCCCGTCGCCGCCCTCCGCCGATTCGGCGCTCAAGAAAGACGCCGCTCCCGGGTCGGAGTTCTCGTACAACCCGGCCGCGACGCCGGCGGCGAGCGCCACGCCTGCAACGGCCAGCCGCCCGGCCGAGCGCGAGGGCAAGGAGTCGCTGATCGCCTCCGACCTGACCATCGAGGGCAAGATCGAAGGCGCCGGCCACATCCGCATCGCCGGCCGCTTCAAGGGCGACGTGCACGTGCAGGGCGACCTGACCATCGAGCACGGCGCCAAGCTGACCGGCGGCGTGCGCGCACGCAAGGTCACCATCGCCGGCGAGCTCGACGGCAACGTCGAGGCCGCCGCGCGGGTGGAGCTGCTCGACAGCGGCGTGATGGTCGGTGACGTCAAGGCCGGCGTGTTGATCGTCGCGGCGGGCTCGAAAATGCGCGGCCAGGTCGAGTTCGGCTGGGACGAGAAGGACGCTGGCGGCAAGTCGCAGGGCGGCCGGAAAATCGAGGGCAGCACCGCGGAGTCCGGCGCCAGCGCATGAGCACGTTGGGTCCAGGCGTCGCGCGCACGGGCACGGCGCGTCCGGGCAGCCCGGGCGCGACCCGCCCCTGCCCGCATTGCAAGACCACCATCCTGGAAAGCGCCAGCGTCTGCCCGGCGTGCAAGCATCACCTGCGGTTCGACTCGGCCCCGGCGCAGGCCCGCGCGAGCGTGCCGCTGCAGGTCGAGGGCACGATTCGGCATCCGCCAAACGAGGCGGCGTGGGAATACTCGATGGTGTTGTCGATCCGCAACGAACGCGGTGAAGAGATCGATCGCAAGGTGATCGGCGTCGGCGCGCTGCAGGCGGGCCAGTCGCGCACATTCAGCCTCGCGGTCGAGGTGACCGAAGCCCGCGGCGCGAAGCTCGCCAAGGGATTGCTGAAGAGGTAAGTCCGACGGCCGCGTCGCCGGATCGCAGCGGCCCCGGGGGACTCCCTCACAGGCGGCACGTCCGCCGAGTCACTATCATCGACGGTCCCGCACCGGACGGACCGCCCATGACCCACCCGCTGCTGAACCTGCGCGACGGCCCGATCGCGCGGCTGCGCCTGACCCGCCCCGAGGTCCACAACGCCTTCGACGCGATGTTGATCGCGGCGCTGACTGGCGCGCTGGAGGCGCTTGCCGGCGACGACGACATCCGCGTGGTGGTGCTGGAGGGCGACGGCGCCTCGTTCTCCGCTGGCGCTGACCTCAACTGGATGCGCGGCATGGCCGCGGCCAGCGAAGCCGACAACCGCGACGACGCCCTCGCCCTGGCCCGGTTGATGCGCACGCTCGACGAGCTGCCCAAGCCGACCATCGCGCGCGTGCACGGCGCCGCGTTCGGCGGCGGCGTCGGGCTGGTGGCGTGCTGCGACATCGCCATCGGCACGCCGCAGGCGAAGTTCGGCCTGACCGAGAGCAAGCTCGGGCTGCTGCCGGCGGTGATTTCGCCGTACGTGATTGAGGCGATCGGCGCCCGCCAGGCGCGGCGCTGGTTCGCCAGCGCCGAGATCTTCGATGCCATGCAAGCGCTTCGCATCGGCCTGCTGCACGAAGTGGTGGAGGCCGACGCGCTGGACGCCGCGATCCAGCGCCAGATCGCCCTGCTGCTGAAGGCCGGCCCACACGCGGCCGCACAGGCGAAGTCCCTGGTGCGCCAGGTCGCCGCGCACAGCGACCGCGACCGCCACGATGCCGACAACGCCGCGTTGATCGCGCAACTGCGAGTCTCCGCCGAGGGCCAGGAAGGTCTCGGTGCGTTTCTGGACAAGCGCAAGCCGGGCTGGTGCCAGTAGTGCAGAGCCAACCCATCCCCTCCCCAGCCCTCCCCTTGAAGGGGAGGGAGCCAGAGCGGAAGTGCGGACCGTCCGAAGATCAGGGCGGCAGTTGTAAAGCCCTCCCCTTCAAGGGGAGGGTTGGGTGGGGATGGGTTGGGTTTTGCGCGTCACATTCAGTCCCGCCAATCCTGGCTTTCACCGGAAGAAAACAAAAACAAAGGTTCAAGGAGGAGCCATGCACGCCCAGACCAATAAGAACATCAAAACCGCCAAGCTCCAGCGTCGCCTGCGCAGCAGCATGACCGACGCGGAGCACAAGCTCTGGCGATGCCTGCGCGGCAGGCAGCTCAACGGCTGCAAATTCCGCCGTCAGCACCCACACGGAGACTTCATCCTCGACTTTGTCTGCTTGAGCGAGAAACTGGTGATCGAGGTCGATGGCGGTCAACATGCAGGGTCTGTGGCTGACGCCATACGCGATAAAGTGCTGCAGGCAGCCGGGTTCACCGTTCTGCGGTTCTGGAACCATGATGTGCTGGAGCAGACCGAGGCGGTAATGGATGCTGTGTATCGGGCTTTGCTGGATCCACAGCGGACCCCATCCCCTCCCCAACCCTCCCCTTGAAGGGGAGGGAGCCAAAAGGCGGCGCCTGCGCTTGAACCGCATGCCCGACAAATTCATGTTTAAAAAAATCCTCATAGCCAACCGCGGCGAGATCGCCTGCCGGATCATCCGCACCTGTCGCGAGCTGGGCATCCGCA
>JAHWKC010000278.1 GCA_019348095.1 Pseudomonadota bacterium
TCATCACCCCGTGGACGAAGCCCACGCGCATCCAGTGGCCGATCATCACTGCCGTGCGTTCGCAGACCTCGCCGAACCACGCCGCCCGACGGGCAGTGTCGTCCACATGCGCTTGCGCCAGGTGCGGGAAATCGCGGGCGATGCAGAAGTCCGCCAGCTGCGTCAGCAGCGCGACATCGCCGCGCGAGGCCGGCAACTCGAAGTTGCCGAAACGGATGAATGACGGCGAAACGCGGCACACGATCGCGCCCGGTTCGGGCTTTGCATTGCCGTCGTAGAACATGTCGCGCACGACCGGCTCGCCGGTGCCGACCAGGCTCAGCGCCCTCGTCGTGGGAACGCCGAGGTGATGCATCGCCTCGCTGCACAGGAACTCGCGTACCGACGAGCGCAGCACCGCGCGGCCGTCGGCGCTGCGTGAATACGGCGTCGGGCCCGCACCCTTGAGCTGCAACTCCCAACGCTCGCCCGCGGCGTTGACGGTCTCACCCAGGGTAATGGCCCGGCCGTCGCCCAACTGCCCGGCCCAGTGTCCGAACTGATGCCCGCCGTAATTGGCGGCGTACGGCTTCATCCCGGGCAGCAGAGCGTTGCCGCCGAACACCTGCGCGAACCAGGGCGCCGACACATCGGCTTCGCTCAGGCCCAGCCGGTCCAGCATTTCCGCTGAATATGCCAGCACCGCGGGCGCCTCCACTGGCGTGGGCTCTACGGACGACCACGACTGCGCCACCTGCCGCAGTCGCGGCCCGGATTCGGGGTCGCCGGGGAGTTCGCGCACGAACGCGTTATCGAAGTTGAAAGTTTCCATCGGTCCTGTATTGCCCTGCACTCCGGCGAAATCAAGCTTGCGTCGCGCGCGGATGGGTTCGGGGCGATGTGTTCAGGCGTCGATCACGCCGACGTCGCGCGTCGCGGAGGCGCGCCGCACGCTTCGATCCACCTGCACGCAGATACCGGCGGAACGGCCAATCCGGCGGCTTCGCGCCGCATGGCTTAAACTGCGCTCATTCCTGTAACGAGACTGTGCCGATGGCGAAGCCCAACTATTCCTTCGAAAAGCGACAGCGCGAGATCGCGAAAAAGAAAAAGACCGACGAGAAACTGGCAAAGAAGCAGGCCGCAAAGGACGCGGCAAATCCGCCGGAGCAGTCCGCGCAGCATCCGTCCGACGCCGGAAACGAAACTAACCGCTAGCTCCCATCGGAGGGGTCGGGCAAGCCGGCACCCGCACGACCAGGCGCAAATGCCCGGTCCAGACCCGCGGGATCCGGGCGCACCGCGCCGACGAAACTCCCACCGATGCGCGAGTGCCGCCCACGCCGCCGGCGCCGTCGGGCAGGAGGCCATCGGCGCCCGAAGTTCAGGCCAGAAGATCGTCTGGTCACCCGCGCCCCGCTACACTGTGACGCCTTCCCGACCGGCTTTGCCGGCGCTGCCAGAGCCATCCCATGAGCGCCGAAACGCCCGCTTCACCTGCATCCGCCGACATGAAATTCACCGATCTCGCACTGTCCGAGCCCCTGCTCCGTGCGCTTACGGACGTCGGCTACGAATCGCCTTCACCGATCCAGGCGGCGACGATCCCGCCGCTGCTGGACGGCCGCGACCTGCTCGGCCAGGCCCAGACCGGCACCGGCAAGACCGCCGCGTTCGCGCTGCCGATCCTGGCGCAGATCGACCCGAAACAGAGCAAGCCGCAGGCGCTGGTACTCGCGCCCACGCGCGAGCTGGCGATCCAGGTGGCCGAGGCTTTCCAGAAATATGCCGTGCACCTGCCCGGCTTCCACGTACTGCCGATCTACGGTGGTCAGGGCTACGGTCCGCAGCTGGCGGCGCTGCGGCGCGGCGTGCATGTGGTTGTCGGCACGCCCGGGCGGGTGATCGACCATCTCGATCGCGGCACCCTGGACCTGTCGCAACTGCGCTGCCTGGTGCTCGACGAGGCCGACGAGATGCTGCGCATGGGCTTCATCGACGACGTCGAGAACGTGCTCAAGAAGACCCCGCCGACGCGCCAGGTCGCGCTGTTCTCGGCCACGATGCCGCACCAGATCAAGCGCATCGCCCAGACCTACCTCAAGGACCCGGTCGAGATCGCGATCAAGTCGATGACCTCCACCGCGCCCAACATCCGCCAGCGCTACTGGTCGGTCAGCGGCGTGCACAAGCTCGACGCGCTGACCCGCATCCTGGAAGCCGAGCCGTTCGAGGCCATGATCGTGTTCGCCCGCACCAAGCTGGGCACCGAGGAACTGGCATCCAAGCTGGCGGCCCGCGGCATGTCGGTGGCGGCGATCAATGGCGACGTGCAGCAGGCGCAGCGCGAAAAGACCATCCAGAACCTCAAGGACGGCACGATCGACATCCTCGTGGCGACCGATGTGGCCGCGCGCGGTCTGGACGTCGAGCGCATCAGCCACGTGCTGAACTACGACATTCCCAACGACACCGAGAACTACGTCCATCGCATCGGCCGCACCGGCCGCGCAGGGCGCAAGGGCGAGGCGATCCTGTTCGTGACGCCGCGCGAGCGCGGCATGCTGCGCGCAATCGAGCGGGCCACGCGCCAGCCGATCGAGGCGATGGAGCTGCCCAGCGTGGAGGATGTCAACGACCAGCGCGTGAGTCGTTTCCTGGGCAAGATCAGCACCGCGCTGGAAAGCAGCGACCTGGGCGTGTTCCGCGATATGGTCGAGCGCTTCGAGCGCGAGCAGAACGTGCCGGCGATCGAAATTGCCGCCGCGCTGGCCAAGCTGGTGCAGGGCGACAATCCGCTGCTGCTCAGCGCGCCCAAGCGCGTTCCGTTCGAGCGCGACACCGGCCCGCGCGAGCACCGCGGCGCGGCGACCCGCAAGTTCGTCGAACGCGACCATGCACAGCGCGAGCATGCTCCCAGAGAGCATGCGCCCCGTCCCGCAGCGCGCGAACCGCGCAGCGACGACCGTAATGCAGCACCGGCGCGGCACGCCGAACGCCAGTTCACACCACCCGCGCCGCGCCCCGCAAACGCCGGTGAGCGCCTGTTCGAAAGCGACGCGCCATCCCCGCCGCCGCGGCCGCCCGCGCGCGAACGCGAGAGCGCGCGTCCCAGCGATGTCGGAATGGAGACGTTCCGCATCGAGGTCGGCCACAGCCACGGCGTGCAGCCCGGCAATATCGTCGGCGCGATCGCCAACGAGGCCGATCTGGAAAGCAAGTACATCGGGCGCATTGACATCCGCGACGATTACTCGCTGGTCGATCTGCCCGAAGGCATGCCGCACGAATTGATGGAACACCTCAAGCGGGTCTACGTCGCCGGGCAGCCGCTGCGCATCCAGCGCGCCGATCCGGCAGATGCGCGCGGCACGCATGCTCCGCGCGCGCCCGGTCCCCGCGGCCCGCGTCCGGCCGCCACCGGCAAACCGGCGGGCACCGCGCCACGCAAGCCCTTCAAGCCGCGCCCGCCGCGCTGAGCCAGCGGGCACGCCAGCAGTAAAGGAGAGAGGTGCGGACGCCGGTGGCGGCGTCCCTGCTTCGCTCGCAGTCCCGACATCGCCGAGCGCGCCGCCTGTTCCGAATCGCGCGCGATCGAACGACGTGAACGTGAGCGCGCGCGACGATGCAACGTCGTCGTCCGCGCCGGCTCTCGCGTCGGCCTGATCCGAACCGACCTCCTCCCGAC
>JAHWKC010000279.1 GCA_019348095.1 Pseudomonadota bacterium
CACAGCACGGTGGCACTGCCGGCGCCCAGGGTCAGCGCCGCCCCGAGCAGCAGCGTGCGGCGTCGACGGCCCACGAACGGGATGGCCCCGACGAAGTACAGGCCGTAGTACTGCAGGATGACGGCGACGGGATGGCCCAGCTCCTGCAGCGCCAGGCGCAGGCGCGCTCCGCGCGACATCGCCGCGATCTCGCGCGAGGCGCGCGGCACGAACGGCCGCGCCAGCTTGAGCCAGCGCTCCACCGGCGTGCCGTCGAGGAGGTCGTCGAGCCGGTAGCGCAACAGCACCCGCCCGATGCGCCAGGCCCGCAACGCCGACTTCATGCCGAGCCCTCCGTGCGGGTGTGCAGCCGCGCGATCCGCGCGGCGACGCGCTCGACATCGTCGCGCAGGGCGTCGACATCGTCGTGGAAAGCCTCCAGCTCGGCGCGCGCAACGACATCGCGCGACTCCTCGGTGACGAACTCGGCCGCATTGGTCGCCAGCGCCGCCGCCGCGCCGCGCGCATGGCGCAGTCCGTCGGCGAGCGCATTGGCGACCTGCACGCCGAGCACGTCGCCGAGCACCGCCGCGAACGGCTGCTGCCAGTCCGGATCGAAGCGCCCGGCGAGCTTCTGCAGGCGCCGCGCGAGCTCGGCATCGCCTTCGATCCGCAGCCGGCCGACCGGCGGGGCGTTGTCGTCGCGCGAGCCGACGCCGATCAAGCCGGGCAGCTGCGAGATCAGCCCGCCCAGCGTGCTGCGCACCGACAGGTCGGGCGCGTCGGCGGCATCCACCGGGCCGACCTCCAGGCGCTCGCCGGCGACCCGCACCTGCAGCGCCAGCGGCGGGTTGGCCAGGTGCAGGGCGATGCGGCGGCCGTCGAGCCCGCGCAGGGCGTCGCGGGTCTCCGGATCCAGCGCCAGCGCACGGTTCAGCGCGGCCTCCAGCGTGCGCCCGGCCAGCGGCTTGAGGGATGGGAACGGCGTCGCACGTGGGCTCATGTCCGCATTGTAGTGCCGAGCTCGCTCGGCAGCCTTTTACGCGGTGGCCCGGCTGCCGAGCAAGCTCGGCACTACGGGGTCGCGTTGGCCTGCAGCCGCTGCAGCCCCTGCGCGAACGTCACCTGCGGCACGTAACCGAAGTCACGCCGTGGCGGGGCCATGTCGTACCAGTGCGTGGTCGCCAGTTGCTCGGCGAGAAAGCGCGTCATCGGCGGCTCGCCCTGCAGCGGCAGCGCCCGCCACAGCCCTTCGCACACCGCGCCGGCGGCATAGGCCACGCCGAAGGGTACGGTCTTGTCGACCTGCGGCGCGCCGACTGCGGCGAGCAGGCCGTTGAGCGTCTCGCGCATGGTTTTCGGTTCGCCATTGCTGATGAAGTAGGCACGTCCCGCGCACGCCGCGCCCGGCGCGAGGTGCTCGAACGCGTCGAAATGTGCCTGCGCCGCATTGTCGATGTAGGTGGTATCGACCAGGTTCTCGCCGTCACCGACAAACCGCAGCCGTCCCACGCGGGCGCGTTCGACCAGCCGCGGCAGCAACTGGTTGTCGCCCACGCCCCAGATCAGCCGCGGCCGCAGCGCGACGGTGGCCAACGACGCATCGTTGGCGGCCAGCACCGCCTGCTCGGCGATCTTCTTGGTCGCCGCATACGGCGCCTTGAAGTGCTCGCCGTAGGGCACGTCCTCGGCGCTGCCGCCGTGGACCGGGTGGGTCGCGCGGTGGGTGACGCTGGGCGTGGAGGTATAGACCAGCCGGCCCAGGCGGTGTTCGCGACAGGCCTCGATGACGTGCCGCGTGCCGAGCACGTTGGCCGCGTGATAGCTCCGGTAACTGCCCCACGCGCCGGCCTTGGCGGCGTTGTGGAACACCGCATCACAACCCTGCGCCGCGGCGATCACTGCATCGCGCTGGACAAGATCTCCCTGCACTTGCGTCACGCCGAGCGCATTGAGCGCCGGATGGTGGCGGCGGCTGAAGCTGACCACTTCGTGGCCGCGCTCGCGCAGCCCGCGGCACAGCGCCTGACCGAGAAAGCCGCCACCGCCGGTCACCAGAATTTTCATATGCGCATCCCAGACATCCATCGGCAGTGTAGGAGCGGCTTCAGCCGCGATCGAATGATCATGCGCCCGCACCCGCTCCGGATCGCGGCTGAAGCCGCTCCTACAGAGTCTTCCGGGCAGCCCACAGCGCCAGCTTCTCGCGCCCGATCTTCGCGTTGTGCCGGATATCGACCGGAAACCCCGGATGCCGCAGGAACCGCCCGATCCGCGCCGTGTGCGCGAATGCAGCGCCGATCCCCCGCAGCTCGTCCTCGATCCGCCGCCACTGCCCGCGCGCCACGCTCTCGGCCAGTTCGACGCATAGTACGGGCAGCTGCATTCCCGCCGTGCCAAGCCCCACCAGCGCCGTACGCCGCACCTGCGGATGGATGTTGAACACCGGCTCGACCTGCTCGGTATATAGCGGCCCCTCCGTGGTCTCGACCCGGTGCGACTTGCGCCCGCAGAACCACAGCCGCCCCTCGCCATCGAGGTAACCGACATCGCCCATGCGGTGCACGACGCGCTCGGCGCCATCAGCACCGCGCTCGCCGATCTTGGCCAGCCGCGTCGCCGCGTCGCGGTTGAAGTAGCTGTCGGTCACGGTCGGCCCGGCGACGGTGATTTCGCCGATCACGCCAACATCCACCAGCAGCCCGTCGGACCACTGCGCGATCGGCGCGTCGTCGATCCGGATGATGCGCACCTCGTTGGGCGCCACCGCGCGTCCGACGCAGGTGCCGGCGCCGCGCTCGGTCGCGCTGCGCGTGGCCTGCAGCTCACGGCCCTCGATCACCGCGACCGGCAGGCATTCGGTCGCGCCGTACGGGGTCCACAGCTGCGCATCATTCGGCAGCAGTTCGCGCAGGCGCGCGACCGTCTCCGGCGGCACCGGCGCGCCGGCCGACATCACCCGCTTCACGCCCTCCAGAGCCACCCCATGCGCGGCCAGCACGCCCATCAACGCCGGCGAACCGAATAGCTGGTCGACGCCGAACCGTGTGATCGCGTCGTGCAGCTTGCGTGGATCGGCCCGCGCCGGCCGGGTCGGGTCCATGTCGGGGATCACCGACGTCACCCCCAGCGCCGGATCGAACAGCGCGAACGGCGGGAAGGTCGGCAGGTCGACCCCGCCGGGCGCGATCCCGAATGCCTCGCCGAGCATCCCGATCTGCGCGACGAAATGCCGGTGCCGGTACACCACGCCCTTGGGTACCCCGGTCGAGCCGCTGGTGAACAGGATCGCGGCGATGTCGTCCGGTCCGGTCCGGGTCTGGCGTGCCGACGGGGCCGCGGCCGCGGCCCCATCGCGTTCGACCTGGGCCAGCGTGGCTTCGCTCCACCATGCGCGGCGACCGGTGGTGATGCGGATGCGCACCGACCTGGCCCAGCCCAGCAGCACCCGCGCCACGTGCGCCAGTGGGATGCCGATGAACGCCTGCGGCTGCGCCTCATCGAGGCACTGCTTCAACGCTCGCCGGTCGATGCCTGGATCGACCAGCACCGGCACCGCGCCGGCCTTGAACAGCGCGAACATCAGCAGGAAGAATTCCGGCGAGGGCCGCACCATCACCACCGCGCGCGTGCCCTGCACTATGCCCCGCAGCGCCAGCCCCGCCGCGATCGCGTT
>JAHWKC010000027.1 GCA_019348095.1 Pseudomonadota bacterium
TGAAGGCGCTGGATCCCCGGATTCGCGGGGACGACGCTCCGGCAAAGTCGCGCTGAAGCGCGGGACAATACGCTGAAGGCTCTGGATCCCCGCCTTCGCGGGGATGACGCTCCGGCAAAGCCGCGCTGAAGCGCGGGACAATACGCTGAAGGCTCTGGATCCCCGCCTTCGCGGGGATGACGCTCCGGCAAAGCCGCGCTGAAGCGCGGGACGATACGCTGAAGGCTCTGGATCCCCGCCTTCGCGGGGATGACGCAATGGCAAAGGCGTTCGCTTGCGAACGCGCCATTGCGTCACTTGCCGCGCTTTACGTGTCGGATCAGGCGGCGTTTCTTGGCGACCTGCTTGTCGGTCAGTACGTTCTTCTTGCCTTCGTACGGGTTGGTGCCTTCCTTGAAGATGAAGCGCACCGGGGTGCCGACCAGCTTGAAACGCTTACGGAAGAAGTTCTCCAGGTAGCGCTTGTAGCTCTCGCTCAGGGTGCGCAACCGATTGCCGTGCACCACGAACGTCGGTGGGTTGCTGGCGGCAGGATGGGCGAAGCGCAGCTTGGCGACATGTCCGCGCACCACCGGCGGCGGGTTGGTCTCGTAGGCGATCTCCAGTGCCCGGGTGACCTCGCTGGTGCTGAATTCGTGCGTGGCCGAGGTGTGCGCGCGGTGGATCGCCTTGAACAGCTCGCCCAGGCCGGAGCCGTGCTTTGCGCTGATCCTGACCGCTTCGGCCCACTCGACGAAGCTCAACTTGCGCGCCAGCAGCGACTCGGCCTGTTGCCGCTGGTAATCGGACTGGCCGTCCCACTTGTTGACCGCCACCACCAGCGCGCGTCCGGCATCGAGCGCGTAGCCAAGCACGCTGGCGTCCTGGTCGGTCACGCCTTCGCCGGCGTCGAGCATGATCACCGCCACCTGGCACTGTTCGATCGCCTGCAGCGTCTTGATGATCGAGAACTTCTCGACCGCCTCGTCCACCCTCGACTTGCGACGCAGCCCGGCGGTGTCGACCAGCCGGTACAGGCGGCCGTCGCGCTCCATGTCGATCGCGACAGAATCGCGGGTGGTGCCGGGCACCTCGGAGGCGATCATGCGCTCCTCGCCCAGCAGCCGGTTCACCAGCGTCGACTTGCCGACATTGGGCCGGCCGATGAACGCGATGCGGATGCGCGAGGGATCGGTGTCCAGTTCGGCCGAATGGCCCTCCTCGGGCAGCTTGCCGATGACTTCGTCGATCAGGTCGTCAATGCCCTGGCGGTGCGCGGAGGACACCGCCACCACGTCGCTGAACCCGTAGCGGGAAAAATCATTGAGCGCAGCCTGCACGTCGATGCCGTCGGTCTTGTTGACCACCAGCACGGTCGGGCGGGCGGCCTTGCGCAGCCAGGCCAGGATCTCGTCGTCCATCGCCGAGGCACCCTCGCGGCCGTCGACGATGAACAGCACCAGGTCCGCTTCGGTCGCCGCGGCGCGGGCCTGGCGTGCGGTAGCACCGATCAGGCCTTCGTCCTCACCGGCGATGCCGCCGGTATCGACCACCGCGAACGGACGCAGGCCCTCCGGCCGGCAGATGCCGTAATGGCGATCACGCGTGACGCCCGGCTGGTCATGGACCAGCGCGTCGCGCGTGCGCGTAAGGGCATTGAACAGCGTGGACTTGCCGACGTTGGGACGGCCCACGAGGGCGACTAGGGGGAGCATCTGGGGCAACTCGAGGCTACGGGACGGGACTCGGGACTCGGAAGAGCAATAAGCGGCGTCGCAGCACGAAGATCATGCATGGGACTTGGGGATCACTCCGTTTACGGAAGCTTCAAACGGCAACGGCAGGCGTCCCGAGTCCCGAATCCCAAAGCCCGAGCCCCGGAAGCGGGCCTCACTGCAGCTGGAAAGCGCTCAGGTCGCCGTCGACGTTCTGCACCAGCAGGATGCCGTCGACCACGACCGGCGCGGCCCGCAGCGCATCGCGGCCGGCGCGGGCGCGTGCGGCGAGTTCGCCGGTCGCCAGGTCCAGCCAGTGCAGGTAGCCGTCGAAATCGCCGACCACGGCGTAGTTGCCATGCACCGCCGGTGCTGTCAACGCACGACGTGCCAAGGCCGGCTGCTGCCACAAGGCGCTGCCGCTGCTCTTGTCGAGTGCATAGACGCTGCCGGCTGGATCGGACACCAGCAAGCGGTCGCTGGCCACGCCGATGCGACCGGGCCCGCCGTGATCGCTGGCCCACAGAGGCCGGCCACTGGGGCCGTCGATGGCCAGGGTCTGGTCGCGGAAGCTGGTGGCGTAGATCGTCGAGCCTTCAAGCACCGGAACACCGTCCACGTCGGACATGCGATCCAGCTCGGTGCGGCCTTCCTGCAGGCCGACCGCCTGCTCCCACAGTAGCCGCCCATCGGTGATCGAGAGCGCGCTGACGGTGCCGTCGTCGTTGCCGATGAAGGCGAAGCCGGGGCCGATCAGTGGCGCGGCATTGCCGCGCACGGTCAGCGACGGAACGTCATGGGTCCAGAACCAGCGGCGCTCGCCGCTGGCGGCATCCAATGCGGTCACCCGGCCGTCGTTGGAGCGCACCAGGACCATGCCCATGCCGATTGCCGGCGCGGCGATCACTTCATTGGTCACCTCGGCCTGCCAGCGTTCCGCGCCCGTGGCGGCGTCCAGGGCGATGACTTGGCCGTCGAGACCGCCCACCACCACCAGGCCCTCGCCGGCGCCGGGGCCGCCGCTCAGGCGCAGCTCGCTTTCGTGATGCCACAGCACCTCTCCGCTCTGCAGGTCGAGCGCACGCACTCCACCCTCGCCCGCGGCCGCATAGACGCGTCCATCAGCGACCGCAGGGCCCTGGCGCGCGCCCAATCGGCCCTCGCCCTTGCCGACCGTGGTCGACCACAGGCTCACCACCTCGATCGACGGAGTGATCTCGGTCAGGGGCGCGGGTTCGCTGAGCTTTTCATCCTCATCGCTGAACCAGCCGCGGACGGTGGTGCAACCACCGAGTGCCACAGCGCAGAGCAGCACCAGGCAGGCGCGAAAACAGGTGCCCGACTCGACACGTCGGAAGGGGTGCAATGCAAGCTTCATCAAGACTGGGCCTCGGTGCTGGCGGGGGTGCCACCGACTTCAATGAGTTTCAATTCCAGGATGCGTCGCTGCGGCGACGCCACGTCGATCTTGCCCAGCGCCTGGCGATAGGCTTCGCGGGCGCGCTCGGTCTGACCCAGCGCATAGGCGGCATCGCCGCGCACTTCGAGCGCGGCCGCGGTCGATCCGGACGCCACCAACTCGAGCGCATCGGCGGCCTGGTCGGCATCGATCAGCAAACGCGCCAGGCGCTGGTCGACGATGGCCGCAAGCGCCGGATCACCGGCATCAATGCCGCGCAGGGTCATGATGGCGGCCGCGGAATCGCCTGCCGCCACCTGCGACTGGGCGAGTTCCAGCGACGCAAGAATGCCGAACAGGCCGTCGCCGAGCTGCTCGACCTGCTCGCTGGCGCGGGCCTCGCCCGATTCGATCGCCTGGATCGCGGCGTGGTAGCGATCGGCCGCCTGCATCAGTTGCTGCTGCTGGTGGTGCTGCCACCACTTCCAGCCGCCGATCGCGCCCAGGCCCAGCACGATGCCGCCAACCAGCGCGGCACCATTGCGACGCAGCCATTCCAGCACGCGCTCGCTTTGTTCATGTTCGTCAAGCAGATCGTCTATTGCCATAGTGTGGCTGCCATGCGCCTTGCCCCCGCCGTCGGCTGGGGCTCGATAGTGGGAGACATGGCCTGCGACGCGCGCCGGCCCGGTCGAAATGAAAGACCCGCGACGCGGGTCAGTCTGCGACCGGCGCGAGGGAGCCGTCAGAGGATAGCGTAAAGCGCGCCACGTTCGCTCGGCTGAACGGCGATACGTCGACCGTCCTACCCGCCTGGCGCACCTCGACAACGGCGGAATTGCCAAGTACCACGCGCTCGACCTCGCCCTCGCCATAGCTCAGGCGATCGCCTGCGTGCAGCATGCCCTGCTCCAGCGACTCGCCGTCGGCACCGAACACCTGCACCCAGCTGTCGCCACTGAAACTCAGCGACAGCGCCGCGGCCTCGGCGCCGGTCGCGGCGCGCGGCAGCGAGGCCATCGAGGCGACCAGCGGCGTGCGCTGGACCGGTTCCAGCGCAGCGCGCTGGACATCTGCCGGCGACTCGCCGACGGATTCGGCCAGGACCGTCGGCACATCCAGCGACTCCACCGCGACATTGCTGGCCAGATGCGGCCGGGTCGCGAGGAACACCGGCACTGCGATGGCGACGGTAATGGCGATGTAGGCGGCGCGGCGCGTCGCCTGCTCGAACACACGCTGGAAACGCGGGGTATGGCTATGGCTGACCAACTCGGGGGGCGCGACCGGGGCCACGCCGGACTCGACCAGATCCGCTTCGATATCCAGTCCGAGCAGGCGGGCGTAACTGCGCAACTGGCCACGCACGAAGACCGGCGCGCCCAGCAGGCTCCAGTCATCCGACTCGAGCGCGACCACCACGCGCACCGGCATCTTCAGGCGCGCCGCCACGTCCTCGTGGGTCAGGCCCGCTGCTTGCCGTGCTTGCTTGAGATGCGCGCCGCAGCTACCGCAGCCGGTCGCGCCTTCGTTCGCCTGCATCATTGCCTTCCGTCATCCCCTGGCTGATCGGAGCCCGACGTGCGCGGGAACTCCGCCCTCATGCGTCGAACGTAACGGTCGGCCGCGTCCTTGTCGCCGAGTTCTTTCTCGATCTGTGACGCAAGCAACAATGCCTCCGCGCTTGCCGGTGCCGCAGCCAGCCTTCGTTCAGAAAATGCCCGGGCGCCGAATGCGTCGCCGGCGCGAAAGGATTGTTCGGCGAGCGCGCCGAGCGCCACCGGGTTTTTCGGGTCAAGCTCGATCGCCGCGCGCAGGTAAGCCTCGGCGCGCCCATCCAGGCCGGCACGAGCGGCACAGGCACCGGCATTGGCCAGCGCGACCGCCGGAGTCGGATAGGCCGGATCGGCCAGGGCCGCTTCGAACCACTCCACCGACTCGACGGCCTGATCGTTGCCGCACAGCCAGGTACCGTAGTTGTTGAGCGCCGCGCCGCTGCGGGGTGCCAGTTCGGCGGCGCGTCGGAAATGGTCGCCCGCCCGCCCGCGGTCACCGCGTCGGTCGTGTACCGCCGCCAGCAGGGTATGGGCCGCCCCGGAGCCTTCGTCGAGCTTCAAGGCCTGCCGCGCTGCTTTTTCGGCCGCGGCCAGCTCGCCCTGTGCCAGATACTGCGCCGCCACGCGAACCTGCACCCGTGCTTCGGCGGCGGCGAGCGCCTGCGGATTCTCGCGGACCGCCACCTCGCGGGAGACGCGGTCGAAGTCTTCGCGCTCCAGGCTCGGCCGCACGAAACTCAGGCGGCTGCAGCCACTGGCCAGCAGTGCGAGCAGCACCACCGCGCCGACGCCCCATCGCCCTCCGCTCCCGATCCGCAATGACACATCGCGCACCACCGGGTTACGCAGCGGCATCGTCCGCTCCCCGCGCGTCAAGGGTCTTGCGGAAGGTGGCCTGGCGCCGGGTGCGGTCCATCACCTGTCCCTTCAACTGGCCACAGGCGGCATCGATATCGTCGCCACGGGTGCGGCGCACGGTAGTCAGCACCCGCGCCTCCTGCAGCAATTTCTGGAAGACACGGATGTCGTTCTCACCTGAGCGCTCGTAACGGGTGCCCGGGAACGGGTTGAACGGGATCAGGTTGACCTTGGCCGCGTCCTTCATCTGCACCGCGTTGTCGAACTGGCGCATCAATCGCGCGAGCTGGCGGGCATGCTCGGGCTGGTCGTTGACGCCCTTCATCATGGTGTATTCGAAGGTAATCGAGCTGCGCGGCTTGCGCCGCACGTAGCGCTGGCACGCCGCCATCAGCTGCTCGATCGGATACTTCTTGTTGAGCGGCACCAGCTCGGTGCGCAACTCGTCGTTGGCCGCGTGCAGCGACACCGCCAGCGAGACGTCGCTGAGCTCGCCGAGCTTGTCGATCATCGGCACCATGCCGGCGGTCGACAGCGTCACGCGCTTGTTGGCCAGGCCGTAACCCAGGTCGTCGCGCATGATGCTCATCGCACGCACGACGTTGTCGAAGTTCATCAATGGCTCGCCCATGCCCATCATCACCACGTTGGTGAGCTTGCGCTGCTGGTGCGGGATGTTCCCAAGCTGGCGCGCGGCGATCCAGACCTGGCCGATGACCTCCGCGGTCGTGAGGTTGCGGTTGAAGCCCTGGGTGGCGGTCGAGCAGAACTGGCAGTTCAGCGCGCAGCCGACCTGCGAGGACACGCACAGGGTGCCGCGGCCCTTGTCGGGGATGTAAACGGCCTCGATCGCGTTCTTCGGGTCCATGCCGATCAGCCACTTGATGGTGCCGTCGGCGGAGGGCTTCTCGTGGATGACCATCGGCGCCCGGACCTCGGCGTACTCGTGCAGCTTGGCCCGCAGGGCCTTGCCCAGGTCGGTCATCTCATCGAAGTCGGTGACGTAGCGGTGGTGGATCCACTTCATCACCTGGTGCGCGCGATAGCGCTTCTCGCCCAGGACCTGCTCGAAGAAGTCCTCCAGGGACACGCGGTCGAGATCGAAGATGTTTCTCTTTGAGCGCACCGCATCCGGCACCGGCGCGGCCGTGCCGGAATCGGCCACGCCCGGCCCCGACGCCGCCGGCATCGCCGCGCCCGCTTCGGTGGAAGCGCTGGCGAGGGTGATGTCGATGGCGTTGTCGCGGGTCCGGGTCATGGCCTTGTGTCGGTTAGCGCGCGAACACGTCGGTCGCGGGGAAGAAGTAGGCGATCTCGATCGCCGCGTTCTCCAGGCTGTCCGAGCCGTGCACCGCATTGGCGTCGATGCTGTCGGCGAAGTCGGCGCGGATGGTGCCCTTCTCGGCATCCTTCGGATTGGTCGCGCCCATCAGTTCACGATGCTTGAGCACCGCGCCCTCGCCCTCCAGCACCTGGATCATCACCGGACCGGAAATCATGAACTCCACCAGCGCGCTGAAGAACGGACGCTCGCGGTGCACGGCGTAGAAGCCCTCGGCTTCCTGACGCGAGAGATGCTTCATCTTGCCGGCGGCAATCTTCAGGCCGGCCTGCTCGAAACGGGTGTAGATCTCGCCGATGACGTTCTTGGCGACGGCGTCGGGCTTGATGATGGACAGGGTGCGCTCCAGCGCCATGGGAAGTCTCCGGGTAGGCGGGCCAGCGAACCTGTGGTTCGCGCCCGAGGATAACAGAAAAACAGAAAAACCCGCGGCAGAACGCGGGTTTAGCCTAGGCGGCTGCAGCGATTCTAGCGGATTGTCACGCGCATTTGCAGGCTTTTGCTGAAGCTTGCATTGACGCCCCCGCATTGACCCCCGCACGATCGGTCCGTACGATCAAACAAGCGTTTGATTAAACCCTTTTCGAGCATGTCCCTGATGACCTCCACCGCCCACTTCTCCACCAAGGACCGCATCCTCGGCGCCGCCGAGGAGTTGTTTGCCCAGTTCGGCTTCACCGGTACCTCGCTGCGGCAGGTCACCAGCCGCGCCGACGTCAACATCGCCGCGGTCAACTACCACTTCGGCAGCAAGGAAAACCTCGTCAACGAGGTCTTCCGGCGCCGCATGGACGACATGAGCACGCAGCGGATCACCGCGCTCAGGGCCGCCATCGCGCAGCACCCGGGCGAGCTCGAGCCGATCCTCGCGGCCTTCGTGGAGCCCGCACTGGCGCTGGCCCAGGACCGCCACGGCGGTGCGGCGTTCGTGCGTGTGGTGGCCCGCGCCTACGCCGAGAAGAACGACAGCCTGCGCAAGTTCCTGTCGGATCACTACGGCCATGTGCTGCGCGAGTTCGCCAAGGCCATCGCCGCCTGCGTGCCGGCGCTGAGCAAGGAGGAGCTGTACTGGCGGCTGGATTTCCTGGCTGGCGCATTGACCTATGCAATGGCCGATTTCGGCCTGATCAAGCGCCCTTCCGGTGTCGCCGAGAAAACCCACCGCGAGCGCGCCGCACGCGAACTGATCCGGTTCGCGGCGGCGGGCTTCAAAACTTAGCGCTTTTTTGAGGCGGATCAACGCGGATAAGAACCGATCAAAAACGGAAAAACACTACAAAAAACTTGTTATCGCTTATCCACGTTTTTTATCCGCGTTGATCCGCGTTGATCCGCGTCAAATAAATCAAGGAGTTAAAGGCCATGCCTCAGACATTACGCATCCGCCGCGCCGCCGTGCTCGGCGCCGGGGTGATGGGTGCACAGATTGCCGCGCACCTGACCAACGCGGGGGTCGACACGGTGCTGTTTGACCTGCCGGCCAAAGATGGCGACCCCAACGGCGTGGTCACCAGGGCCATCGCCAACCTGGCCAGGCTCAGCCCTGCCCCGCTCGCCAGCAAAACCCTGGCCGAGCGCATCGTGCCGGCCAACTACGGGACCGGCCTGGAACTGCTGAGGGGCTGCGACCTGATCATCGAGGCGATCGCCGAGAGGATGGACTGGAAGCAGGACCTGTACAAGAAGATCGCACCGTTCGTCACCGAACATGCCGTGCTCGCCAGCAACACCTCCGGGCTGGGCATCAACAAGCTCGCCGAAGTATTGCCGCCGGCCCTGCGCCCGCGCTTCTGTGGCGTGCACTTTTTCAATCCGCCGCGCTACATGCACCTGGCCGAACTGATCCCGGCCAAGACCACCGACGCGGCCGTGCTGCAAGGACTGGAAACCTTCCTGACCACCACCCTGGGCAAGGGCGTGGTGATCGCCAAGGACACCCCGAATTTCATCGGCAACCGCATCGGCGTGTTCTCGATGCTGGCGGCGATGCACCACACCGCCCAGTTCGGCCTGGGCTTCGACACGGTCGATGCACTGACCGGCCCCGCCATCGGACGGCCCAAGTCCGCCACCTATCGCACTGCCGACGTGGTCGGCCTGGACACGATGGCGCATGTCATCAAGACCATGGCCGATACCCTGCCGGGGGATCCGTGGCACAAGTACTTCAAGGCGCCCAAATGGCTCGCCGCGCTGATCGACAAGGGCGCGCTCGGCCAGAAGACCGGCGCCGGCATCTATACCAGGCGCGGCAAGGACATCCTGGTACTGGATCCGAAGGCGCAGGACTACCGTGCCGCGGCCGCCGAACTGGACCCCGACGTGGCGGCGCTGCTCAAGGAACGCGACCCAGCCAGGAAGTTCGCCGGGCTGCGCGCCAGCGGCCACCCGCAGGCGAAGTTCCTGTGGGCGTGTTTCCGCGACACCTTCCACTACAGCGCGTACCACCTGGAAAGCATCGCCGAGACCGCCCACGACGTCGATTTCGCGATCCGCTGGGGTTACGGCTGGTCGATGGGGCCGTTCGAGAGCTGGCAGGCGGCCGGCTGGAAGCAGGTCGCCGACTGGATCGCCGAGGACATCGTCTCGGGTGAGGCGATGAGCAGCGCGGCGCTGCCGGACTGGGTGTTCGATGGCCGCGAGGCGGTGCATACCCCCGAGGGCAGCTACAGTCCGGGGCGCAACGTCAAGGTGCCGCGCTCGTCCAACCCGGTGTACCGGCGCCAGCGTCATCCGGATGCGTTGCTCGGCGAGAAATTCTCGCAGGGTCGCAGCGTCTACGAGAACGACGGCGTGCGGCTGTGGGCCGACGAAGGCGACGACGTAGCCGTGGTCAGCTTCAAGACCAAGATGCACACCGTGTCGGACACGGTGCTCGACGGCCTGCAGGAAGCGATCTCGATCGCCGAGCGCGATTTTTCCGGCCTGGTGATCTGGCAACCCAAAGAGCCGTTCTCCGCCGGCGCCGACCTGTCCGGCGCGCTGGGCCTGCTGCAGGCGGGCGACCTGAAGGGTTTCGAGGCGATGGTGGCGAACTTCCAGGCCACCAGCCAGCGCATCAAGTACTCGCTGGTGCCGGTGGTCGCGGCGGTGCGCGGACTGGCGCTCGGCGGTGGCTGCGAGTTCCAGATGCATGCCGCGCGTAGCGTGTTCGGGCTGGAGAGCTACGTCGGCCTGGTCGAGGCCGGGGTCGGCCTGCTGCCCGCCGGCGGTGGCCTGAAGGAGCTGGCGGTGCGCGCCTCCGACGCGGCCGGCCCGGGCGGCGACGTGTTCGCCGAGCTCAAGACCGCGTTCGAAAGCGTGGCGATGGCCAAGGTATCCACCTCCGCGCTCGAGGCCAAGGCGCTGAAGCTCGCACGCGCGGACGACCGCATCGTGTTCAACGCGCACGAACTGCTGCATGTCGCCAAAGCCCAGGCCACCGCGCTGGCCGAAGCCGGCTATCGCCCGCCCCCGCCGGCGCGCCGGATCCAGGTCGCCGGCGATGTCGGCATCGCCACCTTCAAGATGATGCTGGTCAACCTGCTCGAAGGCCGCTTCATCTCCGAGCACGACTACGAGATCGCCACCCGCATCGCCACGGTGATCTGCGGCGGCGAAATCGATCGCGGCGCGCTGGTCGATGAGGACTGGCTGCTGAGGCTGGAGCGCGAGCACTTCGTCGCGCTCGCGCAGATGCCCAGGACGCAGGAGCGTGTCGCTCACATGTTAAAGACGGGCAAGCCGCTTCGAAACTAGTGAGAAGGTCACGCGCGCTGCGCGCGCGAGGGTCAGGAAAAAGCAGTCTTTTGCTGACCTTCCTGCCTTCCTCACGTCCCTCACCTTCTCCACAACATCGCGCGACGCTCAGATACCGCGCAGCCAAGGAACCGAGCCATGATCCGACAACTCCAAGACGCCTACATCGTAGCCGCCACCCGCACCCCGATCGGCAAGGCACCACGCGGCGTGTTCCGCAATACCCGGCCCGACGAGATGCTCGCGCACGTGCTGCGCAGCGTGGTTGCGCAAGCGCCGGGCATCCAGCTGGAACGCATCGACGATGCGATCATCGGCTGCGCGATGCCCGAGGCCGAGCAGGGCATGAACGTCGCGCGCATCGGCCTGCTGCTGGCCGGCCTGCCCAACATGATCGCCGCACAGACCATCAACCGCTTCTGCTCGTCGGGCCTGCAGGCGGTGGCGCTGGCGGCCGACCAGATCCGCCTCGGCCACGCCGACCTGATGCTGGCCGGCGGCACCGAGTCGATGTCGATGGTGCCGATGATGGGCAACAAGGTGGCGCTGAGCCCGCGGGTGTTCGCCAACGACAACGAGCACATCGCGATCGCCTACGGCATGGGCATCACCGCCGAGAATGTCGCTTCGGAATGGAAGGTCTCGCGCGAGGACCAGGACGCCTTCGCATTCGCCTCGCACCAGAAGGCGCTGGCTGCCACGCAGGCGGGCGAGTTCAAGGACGAGATCACCCCGTTCGAGGTGGTCTCCCGCCTACCCGACCTGGCCGGCAACGTGGTCCGCCTGAAGAAGGCCTTGATCGACACCGACGAAGGTCCGCGGCCGGACACTTCGATGGAGAGCCTGGCCCGGCTCAAGCCGGTGTTCCGCAACGGCCAGTTCGGCGGCAGCGTCACCGCCGGCAACGCTTCGCAGATGAGCGACGGCGCCGCCGCGGTGCTGCTGGCCTCCGAGCAGGCGATCAAGGACTACGGCCTGACGCCGCTCGCGCGCCTGGCGAGCTTTTCGGTCGCCGGCGTACGTCCGGAGGTCATGGGCATCGGTCCGAACGCGGCGATCCCGAAGGCGCTCAAGCAGGCCGGCCTGAGCTGCGACCAGCTCGACTGGATCGAGCTCAACGAAGCCTTCGCCGCCCAGGCACTGGCGGTGATCCGCGACTCCAAGCTCGACCCGGCCAAGGTCAACCCCCTCGGCGGCGCGATCGCGCTGGGCCACCCGCTCGGCGCCACCGGCGCGGTGCGCACCGCGACGATTGTCCATGGCATGCGCCGCCGCCAGCACAAGTACGGCCTGGTGACCATGTGCATCGGCACCGGCATGGGCGCGGCGGGAGTATTCGAGGCGTTGTAGCGGACGAGTGCGGCATCGGCGAGTCGGGACGGCAACGCTGGCGCCGTCCTTGGCGACCGCAGCCAATCGGCGCTCGGGGAGCGGCTGAGCTGAGGTTATCGGGCGCCTGCGGTTGGGATCGAGACGAATTAGACGCCACCTAGATGCGAATGCGTCTCAACTAATGTAATGTATGCGCCCACGCTGAAGGCGCTTCACGCGCCTGCCTGACTCCACCATCTTTGAGAAGCAAGCCTTGAATTCCTACGCCCCCCGCCCCTCCCAAGGCCCGACGTGGCCACGACATCACGCCCTGGCTCTGGCCCTGATGGCCTCCATGACACCGCTCGCGGCCCATGCGAGCGACGGGGGCGGCGTTGCGACCGATCTGGATCGTGTCGTCGTTTCCGGCACCCGCCAGAGCCCGTACACGGCGGGCGACAACTCTTCCGCGACCGGACTGGTGCTCTCGCCCCGCGAGACCCCGCAATCGGTCAGCGTGGTCAGCCGCCAGCAGATGGAGGACTTCGGCCTCGACAACATCAACGAGGTGCTGGAATCGACCACCGGCATCAACGTGGAGCGGGTCGAGACCGGCCGCACGTACTACACGGCGCGAGGGTTCGACATCACCAACTTCCAGCGCGACGGCCTTGGCATTCCGTTGCCGTACGGCATCCAGAACGGCGACGTCGACACGGCGCTGTATCAGCGCATCGAAGTGCTGCGCGGGGCGAACGGCCTGATGTCGGCGACAGGCAATCCGTCGGCAACCGTCAACTTCGTGCGCAGGCGCCCGACCGCTAAGCCACAGGGCCAGGTCCGCGCGACGCTCGGCAGTTGGGACCGCGCGCGGCTGGAAGGCGACGTGTCAGGATCGTTGAATGGCGCGGGCACGGTGCGCGGCCGCGCGGTCGGCGCATGGGAACAGGGCGACAGTTACCTCGATCGCCATTCGCTGCAAAAGTACGTCGCTTACGGGGTGGTCGAAGCCGACCTGGGCGAATCGGCGCTGCTGACCGCCGGTGTGTCGCACCAGCGCAACGATGCCGACAGTCCATTGTGGGGCGCGCTGCCGCTGTACTACACCGACGGCACACCGACCTCGTACGACCGCAGCACCAGCACGGCGTCCGACTGGTCGTTCTGGGATACCGAAGAGACGCGCGCTTTCGTCGAGCTGGCGCACGAGTTTGGTCGCGACTGGGCCCTGCGCGCCGCGTTCAACTACGAAAAGTCCACCGAAGACACCGAGCTGTTTTACGTCTACGGCACGCCCGACCGCGAGACCGGGGAAGGCCTGTTCTCGTACCCGTCCGAATACCAAGGCGAGTTCGTCGCGCGCCAGGCGGACGTGCGCGCGACGGGCCCGCTACAGCTCGCCGGCCGCAGCCACGACGTCTTGGTCGGCGCTGCATGGGCCGAAGGCCGGTTGCGCGATGCGTCGCTGTACGGCGACGACATCGGCACACCGCTGCCGCCGCTGGAAGCCTGGAACGGCGCGTATCCGAAGCCGGTGCCGACGAGCGCGGTGTCGAGCCCGATCTCGCCGGTGAGCCGCAGCGGCCGACCGTTGCGCATGGCCCCCTGGCCGGCGACGGCCGTGAACAGGTCGCCGTGGGACGGGTCGTGCACGGCCCCGGCGGCCACGCGACCGTCGATCTCCACGGCCACCGACACGGCGTAGGCGGGGATCCCGTAG
>JAHWKC010000280.1 GCA_019348095.1 Pseudomonadota bacterium
GGACCAGCGTGATGTTCCACTCGGTCGCCGCGCGCACTTCCGGGTTCAACACCTTCGACATGGGCGCCACCACGATCGAGACCCAGGCCATCAACTGGGTTCTGATGTTCATCGGCGGCGGCAGCGCCAGCACCGCCGGCGGCATCCGGGTCACGACTTTCTTCCTGCTCGGCTTCGCGGTGTGGGCCGAAGTCAGCGGCAACCGCGATACCGTGGCGTTTCGCCGCCGGATGCCCGAGCAGACCCTGCGCCTGGCGGTGGCGGTGGTCCTGATGGCATTGACGATGCTGGCCGTCGGCACCCTGGCGCTGCTCACCGTCACCAGTTTTCCGCTGCAGGACGTGCTGTTCGAGGCGATCTCGGCCGGCTTCACCGTGGGCCTGTCGACCGGCATCACCGCCCAGATGCCGCCGGCCGGCCAGGCCATTCTGATCGCGCTGATGTTCGTGGGGCGCGTAGGATTGGTGACCCTCGCCATCGGACTGGCCATGCGGGGACACACGCGGCTATACCGCTATCCAGAGGAGCGCCCAATCGTTGGCTGACAAGACCGCACCCAAACGCGACATCGTGCTGGTGGTGGGCCTGGGCCGCTTCGGCGGCGCCGTGGCCGAATCGCTCACCCACCTGGGCCATGAGGTGCTCGGCGTCGACGAGAATCCGGACATCGTGCAGCGCTGGTCCGAACGGCTCACCCATGTGGTGCAGGCCGACTCCACCAGCAGCGACGCGCTGCGCCAGCTCGGCGTCGGGGATATGGACCGCGCGGTGGTGGCGATCGGCAGCGACGTGGAAGCCAGCGTGCTCACGGTGCTGGCCCTTGAGGAGCTCGGCGTCCAGGACATCTGGGCCAAGGCCACCTCGACCAAGCACGGGCAGATCCTCGAGCGCGTCGGCGCGCAGCACGTGGTCTACCCGGAGGCCGCCATGGGCGAGCGGGTCGCGCACCTGGTGACGGGCCGCATGATCGACTTCATCGAGTTCGACGACGGGTTCGCCATCGCCAAGACAACCGCCCCGAGCGAAGCCTGGGACAAGACCCTCAGCGAATCCAACCTGCGCCAGAAGCACGGCATCACCGTGGTCGGCCTCAAGCGCCGCCATGCCGACTTCACCTATGCCCAGGCCGACACCTTCGTGGAGTCGGGCGACATCCTTATCGTTTCCGGGCCCACGCGCCTGATCGAGAAATTTTCCGCGCTCAGCTGAGGCTGCAACCTGGAGTAGCTGCATCTTTCCCGTGCGAACCGATCACCGGCTCTCGGATGCGGTCTCTGCGCAGCGCGGATTGCCTTGGCCGCCGGCGGGGACTGCGGCCCCGCAATCGCGACAGGCCGGCCTGATCGACTAGATCTCGACCTGCGTGCCCAGTTCGACCAGGCGGTTGCCGGGGAGACGGAAGTAGCTCGAGGCCGCGGCCGCGTTGCGGTGCATCAGGACGAACAGCTTGTCGCGCCAGATCGGCATCCCGCGGCGCGCGCTGGCGACGATGCTCTCGCGGCTCACGAAGTAGGTGGTGTCCATCGGGTCCAGGCACAGTTCGCTGACGTCGCAGGTCTGCATCAGGGCCAGCGGCACGTCCGGAGTCTCCATGAACCCAAATCGCACCACCACACGGTAGAAACGCTCCCCGACCCGTTCGACGATCAGCCGCTTGTGGGAATACGGGATGTTGAGCGTGACCACGTTGAGGAAGATGTTCTGCTCGTGCAGCACCTTGTTGTGCTTGAGATTGTGCAGCAGCGCATGCGGCACGACGTCCTTGTCGGCGGTCAGGAACACCGCCGTGCCGGGCACCCGCACCGGCGGCGAGAGCATCAGGCCCGAGAGGAACGATTCGATGCGGATGCCTTCCTTCTGGATCTCCGCGCGCAGCAGCTGGCGACCGCGGCGCCATGTGCGCAGCATGGTGAACAAGGCGATTCCCAGCGCCACCGCGAACCACCCGCCCTGCGGGATCTTGACGAAGTTCGCCGTCAGGAACGCAAGATCGATGCACAGCAGCACCGCGCACAGCGGCAGTACCCATAAGCGCCAGCGCGGCCACAGGGCGCGCGCCACGATCGCCAGCAGCACGGTATCGATGAGCATGGTCATGGACATCGACACGCCGTAGGCGCTCGCCAGCGCCGAAGAACTGCCGAAGCCGAGCACCAGGCCCAGCACGATCACCATCATCGCCCAGTTGATCCCGGGGATGTACACCTGGCTCCTGTTGGCGCCGGAAAAGTAGCGCACCGTCATTCGCGGGATGTAGCCCAGCTGCATCGCCTGGCGCGCGACCGAGAAACCGCCGGTGATCACCGCCTGCGAGGCCATGACGGTGGCGGCCGTGGACAGCAGTATCAGGGGAACCAGCCCCCACTCCGGCACGCCCATGTAGAACGGGTTTCGCGCCGCCTCGGGGTTCTCCAGAACGAGTGCACCCTGGCCCAGGTAGTTGAGCATCAGTGCCGGCAGCACGAAGAAGTACCAGGCGCGCCTGATCGGCCGCGCCCCGAAGCGCCCCAGATCGGTGTAGATCGCCTCGCCGCCGGTCACGGCAAGGATCACCGCCCCCAGGATGAAGATGCCGCCCCAGGAGTGGTCGGCGAAGAACCGCACGGCCCACACCGGGTTGATCGCAGTGAGCACCTCCGGCTCGCGCACGATGTCGGCCACGCCGATCACCGCCAGAACCAGGAACCACGCCGCCGCGACCGGTCCGAATACGTACCTGCCGATCATGGCGGTGCCATGGCGCTGTGTGGCGAACAACGTGGCCAGCACCACCACCGTCACCGGCACGATCCACGCGTGCAGTTCCGGCGCCACCAGGTCGAGACCCTCGACCGCCGCCAGCACCGAGATGGCAGGCGTGATCACCCCGTCGCCAAAGAACAGCGCCGCCCCGAATATACCGACGATGCCGATGGAATAGGCGGCACGCGAACCCTTCGGCAGCGATCTCTGCGCCAGGGCCATCAGCGCCATGATGCCGCCCTCGCCCTCGTTGTCGGCGCGCAGGATGACCGTCACGTACTTGAGTGCGACCACCAGCATCAGCGACCAGAAGATCATCGACAGCAGGCCAAGCACCGTGTCGTGGTCGGCAATCAGTCCGTATTGGCCTGAGAACGCTTCGCGGATCGTGTACAGCGGGCTGGTGCCGATGTCCCCGAAGACCACCGCCATGGCGCCCACCATGAGGCCGGACAGGCCGACCCGTGGCGGACGGGAGCCGGTTGGCGCAGGAGAGGAAGCGTTGGGCATGGGGATGCGGTCGCGTGATCGGCTGGGAGCGCTCAGCGCAGTGCGGACTTGAGTGCTTTGCGGATGATGGTTGCGGCGTCGTCGCCGGCGGCGGTGGCTTCGCGCGCCATGCGCGCGGCGTCGACCGGCTTGTAGCCCAGCTGTTGCAGCGCGATGGTCGCCTCGCCTTGCGCATCGACGGGGATGCCGTTGCCGCCCAGCGCGATGCCGCCGCCGATCAGGTCGGCCGCGCGGTCGCGCAGTTCGACCACCATGCGTTCGGCGGTCTTCTTGCCGATGCCCGGAACGCGGGTCAAGGCCGCGACGTCGCCGACCTGCACCAGCCGCGCGAACTCGTCGACCGGCAGGCCCGACAGCACCGCGAGCGCGATCCTGGCGCCGATGCCGCTGACCTTCTGCACG
>JAHWKC010000281.1 GCA_019348095.1 Pseudomonadota bacterium
ACCTGCACTACCTGCTCGCCCGCGCCAACAAGATCGGAAGTGGCGGATGACCGATCCGGGTCTGCGCGCCCAGCACCTGTCGCTTGCCTACGACGACACCCTCATCGTCGACAACCTCACCGTGGCCATCCCGAACGGACGCATCACCGGGATCGTCGGCGCCAACGCCTGCGGCAAGTCGACCCTGTTGCGTGCGCTGGTGCGGCTCCTGCGTCCGTCGGGCGGCTCGGTGCTGCTCGACGGCGAACGCATCCATCGGCTGCCCACCAAGCAGGTGGCGCGCCACCTCGGGCTGCTGCCGCAGTCGCCGACGGCGCCGGAGGGGCTGCGGGTCGAGGACCTGGTCGCACGCGGCCGGTTCCCGCACCAGCGCCTGTTCCAGCAGTGGAGCCCGGACGACGAGGCCGCCGTCGCCGAGGTGCTGTCCTACGCCGACCCCGAGCCGATCGAGGGCGCGCCCGACTGGTTGCTGGGCCATGTGCGCTGGCGTGGCTGGCAACTGCCGCTGGTCGCGTTCGCGCGCCTGACCGGCATCGCCGACGAGCAGCCGGGCCTGGGCAACAAGATGATCGTGCTCAAGGCGTTCGGCGGCCGGGGCAAGCTGCCGTTCTTCGCTGTGCTGACCCAGGGCTTCCCGCGCCTGGTCACGGTGTCGCGTGACGGCCTGATCGTCGACAACAGCGACCAGGCGCTGCCCGAGGGAATTCAGGCCCGGGTCGTGCTCAACCAGGACGATGCCTTCGTGCCCGATCTCGAAGCCATCGAAGCCCTGGTCGCCAACGCGGTCGCGCAGGCGGCCTGAACTGGAACCAAGCGGCTCCTAGGTATCTCCGGTGCTTGCGTAGAGCCGAGCTCGCTCGGCTGCGTCCGCCCGCGGGTTCGCTGTGGCCATGCGGGCGCAGCGGAGCAAGCTCCGCTCTGCGCGATGGAGCCGGACGTCCCGCTGGTCGTCATCATCGCGGCCGAAAATGTAGGAGCGCCCCATGGGCGCGATGCTTTTGCTTGATCGAATCGGGAAAGACGTCGCCCCCTGGAACGCTCCTATGACCCTCGATGCCTTGGTAGAGCCGAGCTTGCTCGGCTGCGTCCGGCCGTAGGGCTCGCTGTGGCCATGCGGGCGCAGCGGAGCAAGCTCCGCTCTACCCGAAGCGTGGAGCGCTCTATCGGCGTGAGAGTTACGGCTGGCGCCTAACCGAGATCGCCAAATCGGGCCTGCAATGCCGCGATGGCTGCCAGTCCCGCGGTTTCGGTACGCAGTATCCGCGGCCCCAGGCGCAAGCCCTGGAAGCCGGCGGCCTGCAGCTGCTCCCGGTCCAGTGGCGACCAGCCGCCTTCGGGGCCGACCGCAAGCTGCACCGCCGCGTCCGGCGCGAGCGCCAGGGTGGAAAACGTCAGGTCACCGGCGGGGTCGAGGATCAGGCGCAAGCCCCCGCCCGGCAGCTCGGCGAGCGCGGCCACCAGCGTCCTCGGCGGGAGCACCTCGGGCACGCGCGCGCGGCCACTTTGTTCGCAGGCCGACACCACCACGCTGCGCCAGTGCGCCAGACGCTTCTCGGCGCGCGCGGCATCCAGCTTGACTTCGCTGCGTTGCGAGGACAGCGGCCGGACCTCGGCCACGCCCAGCTCGGTTGCCTTTTGCAGGATCAGGTCCATCTTTTCGCCGCGCGCGATGCCCTGCAACAACGTCATGCGCAAGGGCGACTCGCTGGCCAGCGCAGTGGCCGAATCGATCGCCACGCGCAACTCACGCTTGCCCTGCGCGACGATGCGCGCGGCGTAGTCGCGACCATCGCCGTTGAACAGCACGCAGGCATCGCCGACGCCAAGTCGCAGCACCCGACCCAAGTGCGCCGCGGCCGCCTCAGGCAGCGCGAGATCGCAGCCCGGCTGCAGCGGCGCATCGACGTGGACCCGGGTCAGTCGCATGCGCCGGCCCGCAGCGCGTGCTCGATCGCGATTGCGGTGGTGTCGGCGAGCAGTTGCAGTGCATCGTCGTCGATACAGTACGGCGGCATCCAGTACAGCACGTCGCCCAGTGGGCGCAGCACCACGCCGCGTGCTAATGCCGCGCGGTAGGCGTGCAGGCCGAGCCGCGCAGCCGGAGCGAAGGGCGTGCGCCGCTCGCCGTTGCGGCTCAGCTCGAACGCCACCACCATCCCGGCCTGGCGCACGTCGGCGATCTGCGGATGGTCGGCGAACGGCGCGGCGAGCTCGGCCATGCGTGCCGCGGTGGCGCGGTTGCCGGCGATCACCGCGTCGGTCTCGAAGATATCCAGTGTCGCCAGCGCCGCCGCGCACGCCAGCGGATTGCCGGTGTAGCTGTGCGAATGCAGGAACGCGCGTTCGCGCGAATCGTCCAGGAAGCCATCAAAGACCCCCTGCGTGGTCAGCACCGCCGCCAGCGGCAGCGAGCCGCCGGTCAGGCCCTTGGACAGGCACAGGAAATCGGGCGCGACGCCACCCACGCCGCCGGGGCCGGCGGGCGCCTGCTCGCAGGCGAACATCGTGCCGGTCCGGCCGAAGCCGACTGCGATCTCGTCGGCGATCAGGAACACGCCGTGGGCATCGCACAGCTCGCGCGCGAGTCGCAGGTACGCCGGGTCGTGCATGCGCATGCCACCGGCGCACTGCACGCGCGGCTCCAGGATCATCGCGCAGACCTCGCCGGCGTGGCGCTCGAGCAGTTCGCGCAGGCCCTCGGCGGCGCGGTGCGCTCGCTGCGCGGGGGTCTCGCCAGGCTCGCACAGGTAGGCATCGGGCGACGGGGCAAACAGCGCCTCGGCCAGCAGCGGCGCGTAAACGCGGCGATACAGCGGGATGTCGCCGACCGCGAGTGCACCCAGGGTTTCGCCGTGGTAGCCGCCCTCCAGCGCGATGAACTTGCGACGGCCGGTCTGGCCGCGATTGTGGAACCAGTGGAACGCCATCTTCAGCGCCACCTCGACCCCGGCCGAACCGTTGTCGGCGTAGAACACCTTCGCCAGCGGGGCACGCCCGGTCTCCCGCGGCGCGAGCGCCAGCAGCTTCTCGGCCAGCTCCACCGCCGGTGCGTGCGAGCAGCCGGCCAGCATCACGTGCTCCAGGGTGCGGGCCTGGGTGGCGATCGCCTCGGCGATGCGTGGTTCGGCATGGCCGAACAGGTTGGTCCACCAGCTCGAAATCGCATCCAGGTAGCGGCGGCCGTCATGGCCGATCAGCCACGGGCCCTCGCCACGCTCGATCGGCAGCAGCGGCAGGGTGTGCGGGTGCTCGCGCATCTGGGTGCAGGGGTGCCAGAGCACGTCGAGGTCGCGCTTCCGCCAGTGCTCGGCAGCCGCGTCACCGGGCTCTGCTAGCATCGGCGCATCGTGAGTCAAGTCATTCATTCGCCCATTATCGCGCCTGCCGAGCGCCGTGGAGCCCACGCATGAGCCGGCGGTTGCCCGTGATCCACGGCATAACCGAGCACGACGCCGGGCCGTACCGTTTCGAGCAGATCGACCTGGAGTTCGCCAACGGCGAGCGCCGCCAGTACCAGCGCATGCATGGACGCGGGCATGGCGCCGTCGTGGTCGTGCCCATGCTCGACGCCGAAACCGTGCTGCTCGTGCGTGAGTACGCGGCCGGCGTGCATCGCTACGAACTCGGTCTCGTGAAAGGCCGTGTCGACGCCG
>JAHWKC010000282.1 GCA_019348095.1 Pseudomonadota bacterium
AAGTCGATGTTCTCGTCGTGATCGCCCGCCGCGGCCTTGGTCGAGGGAGTGAAGATCGGCTCGTCGAGCTTCTGCGCCTGCTGCAGTCCATCGGGCAGGGCGATGCCGCTGATCCGGCCGGTGCGCTGGTAGTCCTTCCAGCCGCTGCCGATCACGTAACCGCGGGCGATGCATTCGATCGGCACCGGCTTGAGCCGCTTGGTCACCACCGCGCGTCGCTCGTACAGCGACGCGTCGACGCCCGCCGGCAGCACGTCGGCGACCTCGATGCCGGTCAGGTGGTTGGCGGCGATGTGCTCGGTCTTGCCGAACCAGAAGTTGCTGATCTGGCACAGCATCTCGCCCTTGCCGGGGATCGGGTCTGGCAGCACCACGTCGAAGGCGCTGAGCCGATCGGTCGCCACCATCAGCAGGTAGTCACCGTGGGGCGTGCCTTCCGGCAGGCGGTCGGCGGGCAGGTCGAAGACGTCGCGGACCTTGCCGCGGTGGCGCAGCGGCAGGCCGGGCAGGTCCGAATCGGACAGGGAGGGTCGCAGCGAGGTGGTGGACAACGTAAAGCCCCTGGATGACACGAGGACCCCATCGCAGTTGCGCTGCAGCGCAGTTGAGCCGCTGCCCTTGCCACGCGGTCCTTATGGATCGCGCGCCGCGCGCGGGCGCGACAGGGCCGGGCAGTGTACGCCGGTCGGCCGCGTCATGCAGTTACACTGCGGACCGGATTTTTGATCGCCGTGCCGCCGCCGGTTCAGCTGCCACGGCAGCCTGACGGGTGCCGGTCAACGGCACGGCGCGCTGGGGGTATCGATGAAACGCTGGTACGGCAAGCTGCTGGGATTGTTGGCCGGAGCTGCCCTGTTGCGCTTCAACCCGCTGCTGGGCGCGCTGATCGGGCTGCTGATCGGCCATGCCTTCGATACCGACTGGTTCAAGCTGCGCCGCGACAACCCCTACGCCGTGCTTGGCCTGAGCGCCGACGCAAGCGACGCCGAGGTCGACCAGGCCTACCGCCGGCTGATCTCGCAGTACCACCCCGACCGCCTGTCCAACGTCGCCCTCGATCTGCGCAAGCAGGCCGAGGCCAAGGCGCGCGAGATCAACGGTGCCTACGACCGCATCAAGGCCCAGCGCAAGCGGTCGTAGGAGCGGCTTCAGCCCCGATCTGCAGCAGTACAGGCCAACATGTAGCCGATCGCGGCTGAAGCCGCTCCTACACAACCGGAACCGAGCCATGCAACCGACCGTCATCGCCCCGTCCATCCTGTCCGCCAATTTCGCCCGGCTCGGCGAGGAGGTGGATGCCGTGTTGGAAGCCGGCGCCGACTGGGTCCATTTCGACGTCATGGACAACCATTACGTGCCCAACCTCACCATCGGGCCGATGGTCTGCGAGGCGCTGCGCAAGCACGGCGTGACCGCCCCGATCGACGTGCACCTGATGGTCGAGCCGGTCGACCGGATCGTGCCGGACTTCGCCAAGGCCGGGGCCAGCATCATCAGCTTCCATCCCGAGGCCAGCGCCCATGTGCACCGCACGGTGCAGTTGATCAAGTCCCACGGCTGCCAGGCGGGGCTGGTGCTGAATCCGGCCACGCCGGTCGAGGTGCTGGACTGGGTGCTCGACGAGCTCGACCTGGTGCTGCTGATGTCGGTCAACCCCGGCTTCGGCGGGCAGTCGTTCATCCCCTCGACGCTGGAGAAGCTGCGCCGCGTGCGGCAGCGGATCGATCGCAGCGGCCGCGCGATCCGGCTCGAGGTCGACGGCGGAGTCAAGGCCGACAACATCGGCGAGATCGCCGCGGCCGGCGCCGACAGCTTCGTGGCCGGCTCGGCGATCTTCAACGCGGCCGATTATGCCGATGTCATCGGGCGGATGAAGGCGGCCGTGGCCGCCGCACGCGGCTGACCCGCGCCGCGCCGGACGGGCCGTAGAGCCGGACCTGCCCGGCTGCTCCTGCCAAGACCCGCGACAGCCGAGCAAGCTCGGCTCTACCGACACAGAGCGGCCGGCGGCCCCGGTTCACGGCACTTTTCCGCGCCGCTGCTAGCCTGCCGCAAACCCCCTGACCTCGAGCCGGACATGCCCGACCCGCGCTGGTGCCTGATCCTCAACGGCAAATCCGCCGGCGACGAGACCCTGCGCGAAGCGGTGGCGGCGATGCGCGGGCGCGGTATCGATCTGGCCGTGCGGGTGACCTGGGAGCACGGTGACACCGACCGCTACGTCGACGAGGCGATCGCCAGCGGCACCGATACGGTCATCGCCGCCGGCGGTGACGGCACCCTCAGCGCCGTGGCGCGCAGCCTGGCGCGCCGCGAGGAGGACGCTGAAACTCTGCCCAGCCTGGCACTGGTGCCACTGGGCACGGCCAACGACCTGGCAACCGCCGCGGAACTCCCCGATGACCCCGTCGAGGCGATGGACCTGGTACGCAGCAGCGTCGCGCAGCCGATCGACCTGCTGCGCATCGAGAGCGGCGGGCGCAGCCACTGGTGCGCCAATCTCGCCAGCGGCGGCTTCGGCACCCGGGTCACGGTCGAGACCGACGAGGGCCTCAAGAAGATGCTCGGCGGCCTGGCCTACCTGATCACCGGCATCGCCAAGCTGGGCCGGATCGATCCGATCCAGGCACGCATCCGCGGCCAGGGCGCGGACGGACAGTCCTTCGACTGGCACGGCGGTTTCATAGCGCTGGGCCTGGGCAACGGCCGCCAGGCCGGCGGCGGCCAGGTGCTGTGCCCGGATGCGGTGATCGACGACGGCCTGCTCGAGCTGACCGTGGTGCCGGAACTGACCGGCGAGGTCGGCGGCACCGTCGCCAGCCTGCTGACCGAAGGCAAGCAGGGTGCGCTGGACCGTGTCGCGGTGCGCGCGCAGCTGCCGTGGGTCGATATCGAAGCCGCGCAGCCGCTGACCCTCAACCTCGACGGCGAACCGGTCGAGTCCACCAGCTTCCACGTCGTTTGCGTCGCCCGCCGCGTGCGCATGCACCTGCCGCCGGGCTGCCCGCTGCTGCGGACCCCGGGCAATCCGGTGCCGCAATCCGGGGGCGACGACGCCGCCGAGCCGCCGCCGACGCTGGTGCCGGCCTGACGGCGGCCGTCGCACCGATTGCCCGAAGCGGCTAAAATGCCGCCGATGATCCCCCGGGCGAACCCGCATTCCTTCTGTGCCGACACGGGTTGGCGATGGCCGTCGGCCGCCATCGTCCCCGCCCCGTCGCACCCCAAGGAAGTGCCGCATGTCTTCGTCCCACACGCTCACCGCCGAGCAGTTCCAGCAGCAGGCCGCTGACGGCCACAGCCGCATTCCGGTCGTGCGCGAGGTCCTGTCCGACCTCGACACCCCGCTGTCGGTCTACCTCAAGCTCGCCGACGGCCCGCACACCTACCTGTTCGAGTCGGTCGAGGGCGGGGAGCGCTTCGGCCGCTACTCGATCATCGGCCTGCCGGCGCGGCGCGTGTACGCATTCGCCGGGCACATGCTGTTCGTCACCGAACACGGCGAGCTGGTCGAGAGCCGCGCGGTGGACGACCCGTTCGCCGAAGTCGAGCGCCTGCGCACGCAATATTCGGTGCCGAAGATCGACGGCCTGCCGGGCTTCAGCGGCGGGCTGGTCGGCTGGTTCGGCTTCGAGTGCATCCAGT
>JAHWKC010000283.1 GCA_019348095.1 Pseudomonadota bacterium
ACCCTTCCACACCTTCTGCTCGGCGATCTGGGTGCCGGCATCGAACAGCTTGTGGGTCTCGTAGAAGCGGAAGCCCCAGTTGAGCAGCGCCTGGCTGTCGTCGGCGCGCTGCTTCTCGGAGGTCGAGCCCATCACCACCGAGATCAGGCGCTGGTCGCCGCGCTGCGCCGAGGCCATCAGGCAGTAGCCGGCGGCCGAGGTGTGGCCGGTCTTGATGCCATCGACACTGCCATCGCGCCACAGCAGCACGTTGCGGTTGGGCTGGGTGATCGAACCGACCGTGTACTCCTTGATGCTGTTGTAGGAGTAGGCCTCGGGGTAGTTGTGGATCAGCGCGCGGGCCAGCAGGGCCAGGTCGCGCGCGGTCGATACGTGGCCCTCGCCGGGCAGCCCGGTCGGATTGACGAAGTGCGAGTTCTGCATGCCGATGCGTGCGGCGTACTGGTTCATCAGCGCGGCGAACGCATCGACGCTGCCGGCGACATGCTCGGCCAGGGCGATCGCGGCGTCGTTGCCGGACTGCACCACCATGCCTTTTTCCATCTCCAGCAGCGGCGCGGTCTGGTTGACCTCGAAGCCGGAGTAGCTGCCGTCGGTGGCAGCGCCGCCGGTGCGCCAGGCGTTCTCGCTCATCATCACCTGGTCGGTCTTGGCGACCTTGCCGCCGGCCATTTCCGCGGCGATCACGTAGCTGGTCATGACCTTGGTGATGCTGGCTGGCTCGACCTGCATGTCGACGTTCTCGCCGGCCAGGATGTTGCCGCTGGTGGCGTCCATCAGCAGCCACGCGGTGCCGGTGATTTCCGGCGGCGGCGGCACCGGCAGCGCATCACTGGCCGGCGCGGCGGCGTTCGGCTGCGGGACCGGTGGGATCGGCGGCGCCGGAGTCTGGGCCAGGGCGATGCCGACCACGAAGGTGGTCAGCGCGGCGAGTACGAAGCGGGATTTCATCGTTCAATTACTCCGGGAGCCGGACCGTGCCGGCCAAAGATCATGAAAAAAGTCAGTCGTACACGTGCTGCGGCTGGCCGAAGCCGAGTGCGGCGACGCGCGCGGCCAGTTCCGGCGCGGCGGTGGCCGCCACCGGGCTGATCCGCAGGCGCCACACCGGCCGGCCGTCGGCATCGCCGGCCAGCAGCCGTGCGCCGTCGATGCCGGCCTCGCGCACCATTGCCAGCGCGCGCTCGGCGTTGCGTCGCGTGGAGAATGCAGCGACCTGCAGGGTCAGTGCGCCGGGGCCTGCGCCGCTCGCCACCCCAGACGCGGAGGTCGGCGTGGGCATCGCCGACGGCCGGCCGGTGGCGATTCGCACGCCCGGTGGCAGTTCGACCGCGGCGGCGCTGCCGACCGGAATCGCCTCGACCAGGTGGTCCATCGCGCTCGCCGGCGGCAGCGCGTCAGGCGCGGGTGCGGCCGCATCGGTATGCGAGGCCGCCGCGTGCATATTGGTGCCGGGATCGCCGGGGGCCAGTGCCCGTACCTCGACCCGCGCGGTGCCGTTGCGGACGTAGTCGAGCTTGACCGCGGCGGCGTAGCTGAGGTCGATCACGCGGCCCTCGTGGAACGGGCCGCGATCGTTGACCCGGACCACCACCGACTTGCCGTTCTCCAGGTTGGTCACCCGCGCGAAGCTCGGCAGCGGCAGCGACTTGTGCGCGGCGGTGAAGGCGTACATGTCGTACACCTCCATGTTGGAGGTGCGCCGGCCATGGAATTTCTTGCCGTAGTACGAAGCTTCGCCCTGCTCCACAAAGCCGCGCGCGTCGTCCATCACGCGATAGGTCTTGCCGAGCACGCTGTAGCGGGCGCGGTTGCCGACCTTGGAACGCGGCAATGCGACCACCTCGGGCTCGGGAATGCGCTCGACGTCGGGTACATGCTCCGGTGTGCTGTCGGGCACGCCGGGCTTGTACAGGCCGCCGCCAACGTAATCGCCGCGGGTAGTGGGGTCTTCTTTCGCGGGCGCATACGGCGAGACCGGCTTGCCTGCGCCCGCGGTTTCGCGCTCAGCCTCGGGCGAGGTAGGCGCGGGCGGCTTTTCCGGCATGCCGGCGCAGGCCGCCAGGCCGAGCACCAGGGCCGCGGCAAGTGGCCACCTCATGCGGCCGGGCGAATGCCGGGCTGGTCGCCAGTGTCTCCACCGGCGGCGAGCGGATTCTCACGGCCGGCGATCGCCTCGGCCAACTGGTACACCGCCATCGCGTAGAGCTTGGAGATGTTGTAGCGGGTGATCGCATAGAAATTGCGGAAGCCCAGCCAGTGCTCCATGCCGTCGACGCCATCCAGGTTCAGCAGCACCGCGGTCTGATCCGGCGCCACCGGCGTGGCCGGGCGATAGCCCAGTGCGCCCAGCTCGGCCAGGCGCATGTCGGGCTCCAGCCCCTCCGGCTCGAGGTCCTGCGCGTCCGGGTCGCGCTGCGCGCGCACCACGACCGGGCCACCGCGGACCCAGCCGCCCTTTTTGACGAAATAGTTGGCGATCGAGGCGAACACGTCGTCGGTGCTGCCGAACAGGTCGATGCGGCCGTCGTCATCGCCATCGACGGCGAACTCGCGGTAGCTCGATGGCATGAACTGGCCCCAGCCCATCGCCCCGGCGTAACTGCCCTTGAGCGTGGTGATGTCCAGGTCCTGCTCCTGGCCGAGCGCGAACAGCTGCGCCAACTCGCCGCGGAAGAAGGCCTCGCGGCGGTTCTCGCGATCGGCCTTGGCCGCCTCGCCGGTGCGCGGATAGGCGAACGCCAACGTGTACAGCGCATCCACCACCGGATAGCTGCCGGTGTTGCCGCCGTAACTGGTCTCCACCCCGATGATCGAGACGATGATCTCGGCCGGCACCCCGGTTTCTGCCTCGACCTTGGCCAGTGCATCGCGGATGCGCTCCAGCACGGGGGCCACCGCCAACGGCGGCGCGAATCGCGCAGCGCCGCCGGCGACGGCGCGGCCCAGCTGGTGCTGCACGAGGTCGTCCATCCGCGCGACCTGCTCGGACACGGCCACCGGCAGCTCGGCGGGGACTCCGAGCGCACTGCGCAGCACGGCCAGCGGCGTCTTCAGGCTGTGCGCCAGGAAGCTGAGCGCTTCACGGTAGCGGCCCTGGCGTACCCGCTCCTGCTGGATCAGCGTGTTGAGGTTGTCGGTGAGGCCGGAGATTTCGCTCGGGTAAGAACCCTCGATGCGGGCCTGGTGCCCGCCCTCGATGCGGCGGATCGAGGAGGTATGGCCGGGCTTGAGGCCGAGCGGGGCGCCGGCCGCCATGATCCTTTCCCACAGCTCGTCGCCGCGAGATCCGTCGCGCAGGTAGAGCTCATAGCCCAGCTCGCTGGACCAGCCGGTGCGCGAACTCGCCCCGGAAGTGCCCATCGACAATCCCTGGTCCCGAACCGATCCCGTGCGCATCGCACACCTGCTGGAACATTCGGCGGGATTTGACGACATGCATTTCCGCAACATGAACACCGACGCACCGATCCCCGACTCGCTTGAAGCAATCGTACGCGGACTTGAACACGAACTTCGGGTTCGCTGGCAACCCGGCGTGAAGCACAGCTACTCCAATCCGGGTTATGCCGTTGCGGGTTATCTCGTCGAGAAAGTTTCAGGCCGGCCTTTTCATGAATATCTTCAAGAAAAA
>JAHWKC010000284.1 GCA_019348095.1 Pseudomonadota bacterium
TCTTGCCGGGGGTGTGGATGTGCGAGCCCTGCGGGCCGCGCGTGCAGATGTAGGCCTTGACCCGCTTGACGATGTCGGCCTCGCTCCAGCCGGTGCGCTCCTGCAGCAGGTTGGACTCGTAGTCGTTGACGGTGACGTAGTCGGCCTGCTCGATGAAATTGCGCAGTTCGGCGCCGTTGAACAGCGGCATCGCCTGGCCCGGATCGAAGATGAAGGGGATGCCGGCCTCGGCAAACTCGACCGCGTTCTGCAACATGCCCTCGCGCCCGTCGGGGCTGACGATGCCGAAGCTCACCCCGTCGACGTCGCGCACGTGGTTCTCGTAGCTGCGCATCATCGCGCCGGGGTGGAACGCGGTGATCTGGTTGTTGTCGTGGTCGGTGGTGATGAACGCCTGCGGGGTGAACAGCTCGTCGATCACCTTGACCTGGTCCATGCGGATGCCGTGCTCCTCGAACCATTCGCGGTAGGGACCGAAGTCCTGGCCGACGGTCGCCATCGGGATCGGGTCGCCGCCGAGCAGCTTGAGGTTGTAGGCGATGTTGCCGGCGCAGCCGCCGAACTCGCGTCGCATGCGCGGCACCAGGAAGGAGACGTTGAGGATGTGCACCTTGTCCGGGAGGATGTGGTTCTTGAACTGGTCGGGGAACACCATGATGGTGTCGTAGGCCAGCGAGCCGCAGATCAGGGCAGACATCGGATTCGTTCCTGGTGGGGGAGTTGGGAAGGTGGGCGGCGCGGGGGTGCAGCGGCGGCCGGACGCCACGCGGCGCGTAGGGTAGCCGCTGGGCCGCCAGCCGGCCAGCGTGAGCGCCGTCACACCCGCCGCGGCATCGCCGTAGCGAAGCCTGACCCCAGACGGCGAAAACCGCCGCAGGGCGCGGTTTTTCCTTGCCGGGGGTGGGGGTGGTTGCTAGGCTAACCGACCGTTTCGCGCACCCGTCAGGGGATCCGCTCTTTCCAGGCCCGCCTGCCCCAGGCCCGCCGTTACCAGGCAACCCTCTCGATGTTCAAGAAGTTCCGCGGCATGTTCTCCAACGACCTGTCCATCGATCTGGGCACGGCCAATACCCTCATCTACGTGCGCGGGCAGGGCATCGTGCTGAACGAGCCATCGGTGGTCGCGGTGCGCCAGGACCGGGTGATCGGCGGCAACCGCTCGGTCGCGGCGGTCGGCATGGAGGCCAAGATGATGCTGGGCCGCACCCCCGGCCACATCACCACGATCCGGCCGATGAAGGACGGCGTCATCGCCGACTTCACCTACACCGAGGAAATGCTCAAGCACTTCATCCGCAAGGTGCACCGTTCGCGCTTCCTGCGCCCGAGTCCGCGCGTGTTGGTGTGCGTGCCGTGCGGGTCGACCCAGGTCGAGCGCCGCGCGATCAAGGAATCGGCCGAGGAAGCCGGCGCGCGCGAGGTCTACCTGATCGAGGAGCCGATGGCGGCCGCGATCGGTGCCGGCATGCCGGTGACCGAGGCGCGCGGCTCGATGGTGGTCGACATCGGCGGCGGCACCACCGAGGTCGCGGTGATCGCGCTCAACGGCATCGTCTATTCGGCCTCGGTGCGGATCGGCGGCGACCGCTTCGACGAGGCGATCATCGGTTACGTGCGTCGCGCCTACGGCACCCTGATCGGCGAGGCCACCGCCGAGCGGATCAAGCTCGACATCGGCTGCGCCTACCCGCAGGACGAGCCGCGCACGATCGAGGTGTCCGGCCGCAACCTCGCCGAGGGCGTGCCGAAGATGATCACCCTGCACGCCAACGAGGTGCTGGATGCATTGCGCGAGCCGCTGTCGGGGATCGTCACCAGCATCAAGCTGGCACTGGAGCAGACCCCGCCGGAACTGTGCGCCGACGTCGCCGAGCGCGGCATCGTGCTGACCGGCGGCGGCGCGCTGCTGCGCGACCTGGACCGCCTGGTCAGCGAGGAGACCGGCCTGCACGTGCAGGTCGCCGACGATCCGCTGACCTGCGTCGCCCGCGGCGGCGGCCGCGCGCTGGAGCTGGTCGACATGCACGGCAATGAGTTCTTTGCGCCGGAGTGAAGCTCAGGAGTGAGTGAAGAGTAGTGAGAAGTGAGTAAAAGCATGAATCGCTCCGCTCTCGCAGCCGCGGCGCTAGCGCGCTCTCTCTCTTTTCTCACTCCTATCCACTCACTTATGCCCTAAGCCGTGCCCCACTACGCCAGTCCCGCCACGCCCGCCCGCACCGGTGAAGTCGCCGACACGCTGCGGTTGCTGGCATATCTGGTCCTGGCGCTGGTGCTGATCGTGCTGGACCATCGCGGCGGCTGGCTCAACCGCGCGCGGCAGCAGGCCGACGTGCTGGTGCAACCGCTGTGGATGGCGGCGGGCTGGCCCGGGCGCATGGCCGAGAAACTCTACGACGACGCCGGCACGCTGAGCCAGCTGACCGCGGAGAACGAGCGCCTGCGCAACGAGATGCTGGTCAGCAATGCGCGACTGGCGCGGCTTCGCACCGTCGCGGCCGACAATGCGCGCCTGCGGGGCCTGCTTGGCGCCGCCGAGCGCGGTGGCCTGGACGTACAGCTGGCACCCGTCCTGGACATCGATCTGGACCTGACCCGCCAGCGCCTGGTGCTCGACGCCGGCAGTGCCGATGGCGTGCGCGTCGGCCAGAGCGTGATCGACGCCGGCGGCCTGCTCGGACAGGTGATCGACACCACGCCGATGCACGCCAGCGTGCTGCTGCTGACCGATGCCTCGCACGCGGTGCCGGTGGCGGTCGCCCGCAACGGCGTGCGGCTGGTCGCCTATGGCACCGGCAGTAGCGAGCGGCTGCGGCTGGCGAGCATTCCGCTGTCGAGCGACGTCAAGGTCGGCGACCTGCTGGTGACCTCGGGCCTGGGCGCGCGTTTCCCCGCCGGTTTCCAGGTCGGCACCGTGGCCGCGTTGCGCCCCGATGACAGCCGCGCGTTCCTGCTCGGCGACGTGCGGCCGGCGGCGCAGCTCGGCCAGCTTGCCGGCCGTGGTGTGGAGGTCGACGTCGTTCTCGATCGGCTCAGCGGTCACCCCGGGAGGCTATCGGGGAGGCTCGGAGGGCAGTCTGGACGGGTGCCCGTCCCTTCCCTGTACGGCGACCTCGACCGACCGCCGCTGCATGGGCTCGCGCTCCAGCGCGCCCTGCGGCCGGACGGGTGGCGACTGCAGGTGCTGGCCGAGACCGCCTCGACCAACGCCCTGCTCACGGAGCGCGCGCGGGCGGGTGAGCCGGCCGGCCTCGTGGTCGTGGCGGAGTCGCAGACGGACGGCCGGGGGCGGCTGGACCGCAGCTGGGTCTCGCCGCCGCGGGCCGGACTGACCTTCAGCGTGCTGCTGCGCCCGAACCTGCCGGTGGCCCGCTGGGGCTGGGTCCCGCTGTGGGGCGGGCTCGCGGTGGCCGAGGCGCTGCGGGAGCGGTGCGAGGTCGAGGCCGTCGTGAAGTGGCCCAACGACGTGCTCGTCGGCGGCGAGAAGGTCTGCGGACTGCTGGCCGAGGCGACGGGCACGGTGGCCGACCCGGCCGTGCGGCACCGCGGGACCTTCGGCGGCGCGCTGGCGCACGCGGACCCGGCCGGCGACCTCGCGGCCGTGGGACGTGATCC
>JAHWKC010000285.1 GCA_019348095.1 Pseudomonadota bacterium
GGGCGTGCCGGTGCTCGAGCGGCGCGGCCGCAACGTGATGCTCACCGACGCTGGCGAGGTCCTGGTGACTCACGGACGTGAGGTGCTGGCGAGCCTGGAGCGCACGGAAGCCGCCGTGGCGGAGTTGCATGGCGAGCCAGTGGGTCGGGTGCGCATCGGTGCGTTGCCGAGTGCGACGGCATCGCTGCTGCCTCCCGCGCTGCAGCGGCTGCGCGCTATCCATCCGCGAGTGGAGCCGGAGGTGGTGGTGCACCCGTTGGATGAGAACATCCGTGAGTTGCGTTTAGGTTCGCTCGACGTGGCTGTGGACCAGAGCTACGAATTCGCCCCACACGGCTTGTTCGACGGCATGGATGTCACGGTGCTGCTGGACGTGGAGCCGGAGGTTGGCTCGCGGCGGCGGGGCGGGGCAGGGCGGGACCGGATCGAGCGTGCGGGCGAGGCGTTCCACCGGCGGGTGGCCGAGGCATACCGCTTGCTCGCCGAGGGGGAAGACCGCATCGCGCGGGTGGATGGCTCGGACGCGCCCGCGGCGGTCCATGACCGGGTGCTGGCGGTGCTGGGCGCGGCGGTGCTCGCCGCGATCGCGCTGCCGGCCTATCAGGACTATGCCGTCCGCGCCCGCGCCGCGCAGGTCGCCGCCGAGGCCGAGGCGCTGACCCGGCGGGCCGGCGAGTACATCACCCGGCACCGCCGCTGCCCCGGCAACGCCACTGCCGGGTTCGGCCCCGCCAATGACTACGCCACCACACTGGTCGCCGCGGTGCGGTTCGGCGAATATCCCGGCGGTGCCTGCGCGATCGAGCTGCGGTTCCGCGACCTGGACAACGCCGCCGACGGCCGCACCCTGGTGTTCCAGGCCCACCCGAGCCAGTCGCCGCTGACCTGGGCCTGCCACGGCGGCACCCTGCCCAGCCGCTTCCTGCCCGCCGCCTGCCGCTGAGCCTTCACTTCAATGGACTGCCGCACATGACCGCCTGGTACTACAGCGATGAGCAACGCAACCGCCTCGGCCCGGTGCGCGCCGACGATCTCGCCGAGCTGCACGCCGGCGGCCAGTTGCAGCCCGGCACGCTGGTCTGGCGCGAAGGCTTGGCGGACTGGCGGCCATGGCGCGAGGTGATCGGCGAAATCATCGGCGCCGCCGGCCACCCGCGCGTGGCCAGCGCCAGCTTCGCGACCGCCACGGCCGATGCGCCCGCCGATGCGCCCGCCAACCCCTACGCAGCGGCCGAACGCTCGCCCTACGCCCCGCCGGGCGCGGCGCTGGACACCGGCTGGCACGCCCAGGGCGAGCACGAGGTGGTCTACGCCGGGTTCTGGAAGCGGGTGGCCGCCTACCTGCTTGACGCGCTGGTGATGTCCCTGGTCGCCTGGGTCGCACAAATCGTGGTGCTGGGCCTGTTCTTCGGCATCGGCGCGGCCGAGGTCGGCGATCCGCAGGCGCTGCTGGCCGGCGCCGGCGTTGCCGGGCTGCTGGTCGGCATGTTCGTGGTGCCCGTCGCGCTGCAGGCGGTGTACTACGCCGCGCTGCACTCCTCGGCCCGGCAGGCCACGCTGGGCAAGATGGCCATCGGGATCAAGGTGGTGGACGAGTCCGGCGGCCGGATTTCGTTCCTGCGCGGGCTCGGCCGGTTCTTCGCGGCCTTCCTCAGCGCGATGATCCTGGGCATCGGCTACCTGATGGCGGCGTTCACCGACCGCAAGCGCGCGCTGCACGACCTGCTCGCGAGCACCCTGGTGGTCGACCAGTGGGCCTACACCGGGCATCCCGAGCGCCAGCGCCATGAACTCGGCGTCGCGGCCAAGGTGATCCTGGCGCTCGGCGCGCTGGTGGTGCTGGGCTATCTGGCGATCATGGTGCTGGCCATCTGGGCGGTCGCCGCCGCCTGAGCCAGACCAGGCCAGGCCCAGCCCGGCCCGCAAACGACCGCTGTCGCGGCCGGTGCTTGACAGCCACGGCCGCGGCGTGATTCCACTAAATAAGGAAATCCCCCCACGTCCGCGGCGGTCTTGCCGCGGACGTCGCCTTTTTTACGCTATTACAGCAGCGCCCTCGGCGCTGCGGAGCACATCCCCCACCATGGCCAAGAACCTCCTGATCGTCGAATCGCCCGCCAAGGCCAAGACGATCAACAAATACCTCGGCAAGGACTTCACCGTCCTGGCCTCCTATGGCCACGTCCGCGACCTGGTGCCGAAGGAGGGCGCGGTCGACACCGAGGCCGGCTTCGCGATGCGCTACGACCTGATCGAGAAGAACCAGAAGCACGTCGAGGCGATCGCCAAGGCGGCCAAGGGCGCCGACGCGCTGTATCTGGCGACCGACCCAGACCGCGAGGGCGAGGCGATCTCCTGGCACATCGCCGAGATCCTGGAACAGCGCGGCCTGCTCAAGGGCAAGCAGCTGCACCGGGTAGTGTTCACCGAGATCACCCCGCGCGCGATCAAGGAAGCGATGGGCAAGCCGCGCCGCGTCTCCACCGACATGGTCAACGCGCAGCAGGCGCGCCGCGCGCTGGACTACCTGGTCGGCTTCAATCTTTCGCCGGTGCTGTGGCGCAAGGTCCAGCGCGGCCTCTCGGCGGGTCGCGTGCAGTCGCCGGCACTGCGCATGATCGTCGAGCGCGAGGAGCTGATCGAGGCCTTCGTGCCGCGCGAGTACTGGAGCGTCGAGGCCGAGTGCGCGCACCCCGACACCGCCTTCACCGCGCGCCTGGTCAAGCTCGACGGCAAAAAGTTCGAGCAGTTCACCCTGACCAACTCCGAGGACGCGCACGCCGCGCGCGAGCGGCTGGTCGCCGCCGCCAACGGCGCCCTGCGGGTGGCCGAGGTCGGCAGCAAGGAGCGCAAGCGCAAGCCCTCGCCGCCGTTCATCACCTCCACGCTGCAGCAGGAGGCCGCGCGCAAGCTCGGCTTCTCCACCAGCCGCACCATGCGGGTGGCGCAGAAACTCTATGAAGGTGTCGAGATCGGCGATGAGGGCCAGGTCGGCCTGATCAGCTACATGCGTACCGACTCGGTCAGCCTGTCGGCCGATGCCCTGGCCGAGATCCGCGACGTGATCGCGCGCGACTACGGCACCCGCGCGGTGCCCGACCAGCCCAACGTCTACAAGACCAAGTCCAAGAACGCGCAGGAAGCCCATGAGGCGGTCCGCCCGACCTCGGCACTGCGCACCCCGGCGCAGGTCTCGCGCTTCCTGGAGGACGACGCCCGCCGGCTGTACGAGCTGATCTGGAAGCGCGCGGTCGCCAGCCAGATGGTCCCTGCCACGCTCAACACCGTCAGCGTCGATCTCGCCGCCGGCAGCGAACACAGCTTCCGCGTCTCCGGTACCACCGTGATCGACCCGGGCTTCCTGGCGGTCTACGAGGAAGGCACTTTCCAGCCTGATGCTGCCACCTCGTATCCCGACGACGCATTCGAAACCGCGGAAGCGCAGACTACCGATAACGCTGAGTTCGGACGGGTGTCGGTCGACACCGAGAACGACAACGCTCGTTTCGTCGTCACCGGACCCAACAACTACTCTCAGGAGTTCACCGGAGCCTTCACTGCCGAGGAATTGCCGCCCGGCGTATACGTGATCGCCGGAAC
>JAHWKC010000286.1 GCA_019348095.1 Pseudomonadota bacterium
AGGCCGGGCACTGCGAGAGCCGATGCGGCACTCGAGCGCAGGCTCGAGCACGGGTGCGATCACCCGCTCCTTGCCGTGCCGCGTGAGCAATGCGACGCGCCGCCGGCGATCAATGCGGGTCATGGCGACGGGCGCTTCGGAACGGTGCGTGCTGCGGACGACAGCGGCCATGCGTGCGGCGACATCAGAACTTCTCCGGCCGCAACACCTCCACCTCGGAGATGAACAGGATCATGCCGTAGTCCGCGTAGTAGCGGGCCTGCAGGTGCGCGGTGATGGCCTGGGCGGTCGCGTCATCGCACACCACCTCGATGCGGATGTTGCTGCTTTCGCTCCAGCTGGCGTTGCGCGGGCCACGGCTTCCCTTCCCGCGGGCGTCGGTGATCGTGTAACCGTGCCCCCCCAGGCGCTCGATGTCCGCCGCCAGCACCCTCTCCAGGGTTGACTCGGTCACGATGGTGAGCAGCTTGCGTGTCGAAGGGTTCATGGGCCCGAGCCTGCGGCCAGCGCGAATGCCCGCGTGGCCATGAGGTGATAGAGGGGAATACCGATCAGGACGTTGAACGGGAAGGTGACTCCCAAGGAGGCGGCCAGCGACAGCGTCGGGTTCGCTTCCGGCACCGAGATGCGCATGGCGGCCGGAACGGCGATGTACGAGGCGCTTGCGGCCAGGATGCCGACCATCGCGGTGCCGCCCACGGACAGCCCGAGCGCCAGTCCCAGGGCGATGCCCACCACCGACGAGACCATCGGCATGCCGATGCCGAACAGCACGAGGAACAAGCCGTGCCGGCGCAGGCTGCCGAACTGGGCGGCCGTAATGAGCCCCATTTCCAGCAGGAACAACGCGAGGATGCCCTTGAACAGGTCGAAGAAGAGCGGTTTGACGGACACCAGCCCCTCCGCGCCGGCCGCCCAGCCGATCAGCAGGCCGCCGACGAGCAGCACGATGCCCTTGCCCAGGAAGACCTCGTGGGCCATGGCGCTCACGCGGATCTCGCGCGACACCCCGCGGGCGAGCAGGATGCCGACCAGGATCGCCGGGATCTCGAGCACTGCGAGCAGGAACGGCATGTGCGCTTCGAAGTCGACCCCCCGGTTGGCGAAGTAGGCGACCGCGACGGCGTAGGTGGCGACGCTCACGGATCCATAGTGCGCAGCGATCGAAGCCGCGTCCGCCCGCGGCAGGCGGCCGGCAAAGCGCAGCACCGGAAAGGCCAGCAATGGCAGCAGCGAGCCCATCGCGATGACCGCGAGCGCCTGCAGCGCCAGCTCGCCGAAGGGCTGCCGCGCGAGTTCGATGCCGCCCTTGAGGCCGATCGCGAGCAGCAGCAGCATGCTGACCAGTTCGTAGACGGCCGCGGGCAGGCGCAGCTCCGAGCGCAGCAGGCCGGCCAACAGCCCGAACAGGAAGAACAGGAGGACGGGATCGAGCATGCTCATCAGGGTGCTCCACCACCATGTGAGTACGCCGGCGGCAGGCGCAGGGTGCCATCGTCGTCCAGATGCAGCGGTGACAGCACCCGTCCCGGATAGCGCCGCTGGAGCATCCGCACGTCGTCTTCTGCGCGGCCCTGGGGCATGTCACCCGGGAAAACCGGGACGAAGCGGGCCGCAAGCGGGGCGGCCTCGACCGCTTCACCGCCAAACCCCCCCAGCAGCGCCGCCACCAGATCGGCGCGGGAGACGGTCCGGGCCGGCGCATCCAGCCAGCACAGCATCCAGATTCCGTTGACCCCCGTTGTCTCGGGGACACGGACGTGTCGAAACCCGCCGCCCTCTTCCGGCAGCGTCAGCGCGAACGGCAGGTTCGCCACCGCTTTTTCGTCGACCCAGATGCCCTGGATGACTTCCCGGGCGCATTCGGGAGAAGCGGGGTGAGGGGCCGACCGGCAGGCGGTCAGCTCCCGACTGGCGCGCTCCAGATCCGCAAGGCCGCGGAGCAGCAGGAAAAGGCCACGGGGTTCTCTGGGCATGGGGTTGACTCCAGTAACGAGGGGCATGTTCATTCGCCCCAGCTGGAGTCCAGCCCCGGCCGACATGCTTCCAACTGTTCTTGGGCTTGCCCGTCGAGGGCAAGCGCGATTCTCCCCGGTGTGGATCTACAATAAAAGTCGATTGTTTTCCGTGTATCATTCGAAAAAGCCGATGTGTTAGGCCTGCCATGAACCTCAAACACCTACGCTATTTCTGGGTCACCGCACACGCGGGAAGCATTGCGGCTGCAGGCGGCCAGCTTCATTTGGCGCCGCAGACCGTCAGCGCCCAGATCAAACAGCTGGAGCATGAGCTGGGAACAGCCCTGTTCAAGCCCGCGGGTCGTGGCCTGGAACTGACCGAAGCGGGGCGCGTGGCTCTCTCCTACGCCGACGAGATGTTCGCGCTGGGCCAAGAGATGGTCTCGGCGCTGCGGACCGCCGGCACCCAGACTCATGCGGCAACGGCGTTTCGTGTCGGGATTTCCGATGCCGTCCCGAAATCACTGGCCCATCGGTTGCTGGCGGCGCTGAGGCCGGCGGCGAAGCCGGTCCGGCTGGTCTGCCGCGGAGGCCCGATCGAGACCTTGCTCGGCGAACTCGCTCTGCACCGGCTGGAAATGGTGGTGGCGGACCGCCCGATGCCGGCGGGGCTGGCCGTCCGCGCCCACAGCCGCAAGCTCGGCGAGAGCGCGCTTGCCTTCTTTTCATGCCCCCGGCTCCTGCGGCCGGAGGCCACTTTTCCAGCCTGCCTGGACGGAGCCCCGTTGCTCCTGCCCGGCCAGAACGCGGCGGTACGCGGCGAAATCGACCGCTGGCTGGGTGAGAGCCGTCTGCACCCGCTGGTCGTCGGGGAGTTCGATGACAGTGCCCTGATGAAGGTGTTTGCCCAGGCAGGTGAAGGTTTCTTCCCCGCGCCCGCGATCCTGTCGGAGGAGATCTGCGCGCGCTATGGCGTCGTCGAGGTGGGGCGGCTGGATCACGTGCGCGAGAGCTTCTGGCTGATCAGCACCGAGCGCCGCATTCAGCACCCCGAAATCCGCGCTGTACTCGAAGCCGCCCGCACCACCGTTTTCACGGTGCCGGCTGGCGGCGAGCAGGCGCGTTGACCAGGCGCGGTGACCAGGATCCGATCATGCTGCACCTGACTGCAAGCGCGGCTGACCTGACCGCCGCCGTCGACCTGCTGCGGGCAGGCGAACTGGTGGCGTTGCCCACCGAGACCGTCTACGGGCTGGCCGCCGACGCGACCAATCCCGAGGCCGTGCGCGCGATCTTTCGAGCCAAGGGCCGCCCGGCCGATCATCCGCTGATCGTGCATCTCGCCGCGGCGGAACAACTGCCGGACTGGGCTGATGTCGTTCCCGAGACGGCCTGGCGGCTGGCGTCGGCCTTCTGGCCCGGGCCGTTGACCATCGTGCTGCCTGCGGCGCGGACCGTCTCGCCGCTGGTGACCGGCGCACAGCCGACGGTCGCGCTGCGCGTGCCGGCGCATCCGGTCTTCCAGTCCGTGTTGCGGCGGCTCGATCGGGGGTTGGCCGCACCGTCGGCGAATCCTTTCGGCCTCATCAGCCCGACCGACGCGGTGCACGTGCAGCGCCATCTGGCCGGCAGGATCG
>JAHWKC010000287.1 GCA_019348095.1 Pseudomonadota bacterium
CGCGGCAACTGGCCAGGCTGATGCGCCAGTTCGACAACGCGGTGCAGATGAAGGACGCCGCGAAGGTCAACCTGATCCCGTTCAATCCGTTCACCGGCACGCGTTACGAGCGCTCCGAGGAGACCGACATCCGCGCCTTCCAGAAGATCCTGCTCGATGCGCAGGTGCTCACGATGGTGCGTCGCACGCGCGGCGACGACATTGACGCCGCCTGCGGGCAGCTCAAGGGGCAGGTGATGGACCGGACGCGCCGACAGGCCGATTTCCGCAAGACACTGGACCGCCACGGCGTCGATGATGCGGCGTGAGTGGGGCATGACCCGGCAGGCGCCGGCGGCCGCGCTGATCGTGGTGATGGCGCTCCTGGTCCTCGCTGTCGGGTGCAGTCGCGTGACGTTCGTGCGTCCGGACGTGGACCGCAAGGGTTTCGAGCGCACGGCGCCTGAGGTGGACGTCAGGACGGACGACCGCAGGTCCGGCGCCAATGCAGCCCGACGGCTGGTTGCGCGAGGGGGGCAGCTGATGGCCGCCGGCGACCTGGCTGCGGCGGAAGACGCCGCGAAGCAGGCCGTCAAGCTCGCTCCGGACTCCGCGCAGGCGCATACGCTGCTGGCGTTGTTGACGGACCGGCGCGGCGACGCCGCCAGCGCGGGCAAGCACTACCTGCGCGCGGCGGAACTGGCGCCCACGCAGGGCGGCATGCTCAACAACTACGGCACCTGGTTGTGTGGCCAGGGGCGGCACATGGAGTCGCTGGACTGGTTTGGCCAGGCGCTCGCCGATCGCTCCTACGCCACGCCTGCCGTGGCGCTTGCCAACGCCGGCGCCTGTGCGCACCGCGCCGGCGCGGACGAGCGCGCAGCCCGGTACCTGGCCGCTTCCATCGAGGTCGATCCCACCAACCCGGTTGCGCTGGGGGTGCTGGCGGAGCGCGAGTTCCGGTCCGGGGATCCGTTGCGCGCACGCGCTTTTTCCCAGCGCAGGCTCGCTGCGGCGCCTGCGGATGCGGCGTCGTTGCTACTGGCATCACAGATCGAGGAAAAACTCGGCGACAAGCGCGCCGCGGCCCGTTACGTTCAGCAAATCAGGGCGGAGTTTCCGGCAGCGCCGGTGACGGAAACAGGGGAAGTCGGCAGCGATGAATCAGTCCAATGAATTTGCCCTGGCCGTGGGTGGCGGCTGTGGTGCCCGGCTGGCCAACGCCCGGCAAGCTGCTGGACTGGCTCCCGAAGACGTCGCGTCCAGGCTGAAAATGCCGCTGCGGGTGGTGCGCGCCCTGGAGGCGGACGACGCGTCCGTGCTCGGCGCGCCCGTGTTCGTGCGTGGTCAACTGCGCAGCTACGCCCGGCTGCTCCATGTCGACATCGAAAGCGAGCTCTCGCGCTCCGATGTCGCCGTCGTAACCCCGCCGGAGCTGGTCAGTCACAGCCACACCCCGCGCTACCGCCGGTTGCTCGAACAGACCACGCGCCGCGCGGTGTACATCGTGCTGACGCTCGCGATCGCGCTGCCGGCCTGGCTGGGCATGAAACCGCATCTGAGCAACGATCTCCCGGTCGCGTCGCTGGACTTTCCGGCAGTGCCTCCCGCCGCTCAGGCAGCCCGGCCCGCAGGCTCGCCGCCGCAGCGGACGCCCGTGATCGCATCGATGGCGTCGATCCCGGCTGCACCCGTGGCGGCTGCGGCACCGGGGCTGTCGCTCCAGAGCACCGACGAGACCTGGCTCGAGGTTTTCGCGCATGACGGCAGTTCGATCGAGCAGGGAACGCTTCCCGCCGGCAGTGCGCGCAGCTATGAGCCGGGGCGGGTAGGCCGAGTCGTGCTGGGTAATTCGGCGGCCGTGCAGTTGCGAAACGCCGGCACTCTCGTCGATCTGACGCCGTTCACCCGCGCGAACGTGGCCCGCTTTAGGCTATCCTCTGACGGCTCCCTGGTGCCGGTCGAAGACTGACCCGCGCCGCGGGTCGTATTCATGGCCAGCCCGCCCAGCGGGCCCCCTTCGATGACAATTGGGCCCCAGCCGCGAGGCGGGGCGGGAAAGCATGGCGATCGACGACATTCTCGACGAACACGAACAAAGCGAACGCGTCCTGGAATGGTTGCGCCGGAACGGCGCTGGGCTGATTGCCGGCGTGGTGCTGGGAATGGCGGCCATCGGTGGATGGAAGTTCTGGGAAGAGCGGCAGCAGCAGCAGCAGATGGCAGCCGCCGGGCGCTACCAGGCGGCCGTCGATGCGGTGGAGGCGGGCGACCCGAAGGCGGCCGAGAAGGTCGAGGCTCTGGGCGCAAATGTGTACGCGTCGCTGGCGAAACTGCGACTCGCCAAGGCCCAGGCGGATGCGGGACAGCGCGACGCCGCCATTGCGACACTGCGCTCGGTCGAATCCGCCGAACACCTGCTCGAACCCATAGTCGACCAGCGCGTCGCGCGCCTGCTGATCGCAGCGGGCCAGGCCGACGAAGCCGTCAGCCTGCTTGCCGACAGCACCAGTCCCGCCGCGCTGGAGATCCTCGGCGATGCGCAACTCGCGAAAGGCGAACGGGAAGCGGCGCGCGCCCGCTATGTCGAGGCGCTCGGCAAGCTCGAAGTGGGCTCGCCGCAGCGCCGTCTGCTCGAACTGAAGCTAACAGAGGTCGGCGGCGCGCCCGCGGCGACCGCGACCGGGGCTACGTCTTGATGAATTCTGCAATGATCGATCGAACCGCTCCCGGCACCCGCCTGGCCCGCGCGGCAGTCGTGCTGGTGTGCGTCGTCGCACTCGGCGGCTGCACCACGGTGCGGGGCTGGTTTGGCGGCAAAAAGGACACCGAGGCCAACGAGCCGGCGGAACTGGTCGCGATCACCCCTTCGGCCAGCGTCGCCCGCCTGTGGACCGCCGATGCCGGCAAGGGCGAACGTCGCATCGGTGCCCGCCAGGGCCCGGCGGTGGTTGACGGCCGCGTCTATGCCGCCGCGATGAAGGGCGGCGTGCATGCCCTGGACCTCCAGACCGGCAAGCGGCTGTGGCATTACCAAAGCAAGCTGCGTCTCAGCGGCGGCCCGGGCGTAGGCGACGGCCTGGTGGTGGTCGGTGGTCTCGACGGCGAGGTGGTCGCGCTCGACGCGCAGACCGGCGCCGAGAAGTGGCAGGCCGAAGTCCTCAACGAGGTCATCGCCGCGCCTGCCATCGGCGGTGGACTTGTGCTGGTACGTTCCAACGACGGCCGCGTCACCGCCTTCGACGCGTCCACCGGTGAGCGCCGGTGGTTCTGGACCCGCGACGCGCCGATGCTCTCGGTTCGTGGCAACGCCTCTCCCGTCCTCGGGCCCGGCGTGGTCTTCGTCGGGTCGGGCACGAGGCCCGGCGTGGGGGTCCCGATGGTCCTGCTCTCGGGCCGGCTGGCCGCCGAACGGGTGGAGGCCCACCTTGCTGGTTGAACCGATCCCCCTGTCGACGACGACCGCGGCGCCAGCGGTGACGCCCGTCGGCGCCGTGGGCCGCGTCGGGCAGGTGCAGTGGGGCTGGACGGGCGACCCGACGGCCACCTGGCAGTGCCAGCTCGAGCACGGAGGACGCGTGGTGCAGACCTGGCAGGGCT
>JAHWKC010000288.1 GCA_019348095.1 Pseudomonadota bacterium
TGGTCGAGCCGCCGGTCGCGAGCAGGCCGACGATCGCGTTCACCACCGCCCGCTCGTCGACGACCTCGGATAGCGGTCGCGTACCGTCGGCGCCAAGCTCGGCGAGCCGGTGCACGGCAGCCAGCCACGGGCTGACACGTTCGCCTCGGACGCGGTGCTCGGCGACTCGGTCGCCGAGCGGTTGCGACGGTCGGGCCCAGAGCGGGCCGCCGTCGAGTTCGGCCCCGTCGTCGGCGGGCCGACCGAGGGCAACCACAGAGGACCGGACCATGAGCAGCAGCGGCAAGGACAAGGCAAAGGGCAAGGCGAACGAGCTGGCCGGCAAGGTCACCGGCAACAGGACCAAGCAGGCCAAGGGCAAGGTCCAGCAGGGCAAGGGCCGGGTCAAGGACGAGCTCAAGGACGAGGAGGAGGGCGCCAAGCGCGATGCCGAGGGCCGCTGAGCGCGCGGCCTCACCCGCCGATCGGTCTGAACCTCCGGTCGGGGTGTCTGGGCGGGCGTCCGTCCGTCCAGGGGAGGTCAGCGGGCACTTCCGCTCGGCATTTCGCGGCCGCTGGTAGCGGTGCCGTCTCGATGGCGATGCCCGGCTCCTGAGCCGGTCAGGGAGCGCAGCGGTCGGGGCCGCCGTGGGCTGCGGCGGGCCGGTTCGAGCACCCGGGATCGTCCGGGCGCCCCGGGGGCGACTCGTCGTCACGGCGGTCGGTCAGCGGGCGGGGCAGGGCGAAGTCGGTCTGCGAGCTGGCGATCAACTCGTCGGACAGGCTCACGGTCTGGGAGGACAGGTGCTGCTCGAGTCGGGGCGTCGAGCCCCCCTCGAGGAAGTGGCTGCGCTGGTGGGTGAGGAACGGCAGCGTGACCGTCGCCTCGCTCACCGTCACCGGGGCCTGAGTGCCGACGTGGGTCCACCAGTCGCTGTTGGCGTCGGTGATCCGCACGCCGATGCGGTGGCCGGCCGGCAGCAGCCAGTCCCAGGCCCAGCCGGCCAGCGCGCCGGCTTGGCTGCCGAACACCAGCGTATACACGCGCAGCACCGCGTACACGCCGACCTTGGTCATGATGGCGAACAGCGCCATGACCGCCGCTGGCGCACGCGAGTAGGCGCTGGGCAGCCACAGGTACAGCGGCAGCAGCGCGGCCTTGGCACAGAACACCACCAGCAGCAGCCCCGAGGCGGCCCGTATCAGCGCGATGTCGCCGGCAGCCGCACCGGCCACGCGCGCGGCCATCTCAGCCATGTTGAGCGTGCCGAGCAGGCCGTACAGCAAGCCCAGCGCGATCAGGAACAGGGTCGAGGCGGTGATGTTGAACACCACGTAGTGCAGCCCGGCGCGCATGCGCGGGCCGCGCCCGCCGCTGAGCAGCAGGCCGTAGGAGGCGATCAGCATCACCTCGAAGAACACGAACAGGTTAAACAGGTCGCCGGTCAGGAACGCGCCGTTGAGGCCGGCAAGCTGCAGCTGGACCAGGGCATGGAAGTGCGTGGCGCGCTTGTCCCAGCCGGTGGCCGAATAGAGCAAACAGGCGATGCCGAGCAGCGCGGTGGTCAGTACCAGCAGCGCGCTGAGGCGATCGGCGACCAGCGCGATGCCGAGCCGTGCCGGCCAGTCGCCGACCAGGTACATGTCGATGACCCCCGCGTCGGCGCGTGCCACCAGCGACGCGGCGACCAGGAGCAAGCCCGACAGCCCGGTCCAGCCGACCACGCGCTGGGCGACGATGCCGCGGCGCTCGACCAGCAGCAACAGCGCCGCGGTCAGCAGCGGCACGACGATCGCGAGCACCGGCAGATGCGCGCTCATGGCCTGGCCCCGGGATTCGAACCGGCAGCCCCGCTCACCTCAGGCCGGCTTTCATGAGCGCTGTCCCCGTCATCGAACCGGTCTTCGCCAAGGCTGCCATCGCCGGGCGCGTCTTCGCCGCCTGCATCGACATGGTCGCTGCCGTTGTCGGCGCGGCTGCGCATCGCGACCACGATGGTGACGGCGGTCATCGCGAATGCGATCACGATCGCGGTCAGCACCAGCGCCTGCGGCAGCGGATCGGTGTGGTTGGCCAGCGTCGCGGCGGTGCCGGGCTCCAGCACCGGCGGCTTGCCCACCGCGAGCCGGCCGGCCGAGAAGATCAACAGGTTGGTCGCGTACGACAGCAGGGTCAGCCCGAGGATCACGTCGAAGCTGCGCGAGCGCAGCAGCAGGTAGACCCCGGCCGCGGTCAGCACGCCGATTGCGCTGGCCAGTGCGAACTCCATCAGCGCGCCTCCTGGCCGGCGGTCGGGTCCGCTGTCGCCCGGCCCGTGGCGCCGGCCTGCAGCGGCGGCTTGATCGTGCCCATCATCGACAGGATCAGCATCGCGCCGCCGAACACCACCAGGTACACGCCGATGTCGAAGCCCAACGCGCTCGTCAGTGGCAGCTCGCCGATCAGCGGCAGCCACGGCTCGACGTGGCCGCTGGTCAGGAACGGGTAGCCCAGCAGCATCGGCGCCACGCCGGTCAGCAGCGCGACCAGCAGGCCGACGCCGATGCAACGCGTGTAGTCGAAGCCCATGCGCGATTCGACGTATTGCGAGCCCAGCAGCACGTACTGCAGCAGCAGGGGGATCGCCAGCACCAGTCCGGCGATGAAGCCGCCGCCCGGCGCGTTGTGGCCGCGCAGGAACAGGTACACCGACACCGCCAGTGCGAACGGGAACAGCAGGTGGCTCAGGTTGGCCGGCATCGGCAGGCGGTCGGGCTCGCCCGGGATCACCTCCTCGGCCCTGATCCGCACGCGCCGCAGCAGCGCGTGCACGACCAGCCCGGCGATGCCGAACACGGTGATCTCTCCGAGCGTATCGAAGCCGCGGAAGTCGACCAGGATCACGTTGACCACGTTGCTGCCGTAGGCCTCCGGCAGCGAACGGGCGAGCAGCTCGGTGGCGATGGTATCGGCCGGGCGCGTCATCATCGCGTACGCCAGGCCACCGATGCCGCCGCCGACGACCAGCGTGTCGACATGGACGTGGAAGTGCTCGTAGCGGTCGGGGTCCGGCCCGGTCGGCGCGCGGCCGGCACGGGACTGTCAGGAACCGCAGTGGTCGGAGGCTCGAACGGCGGGGCGCACACCACCGCGGCCGTCGCGGCGGCGTTGACCACCGCCGTGCTGCCGGTCTTCCTCATCGGCGCATCGACCGACGCGATCCGGGCGGACCTCGGGGTGAGCGAGACCGCCATCGGCGCGGCCGTCACCGTCCTGTTCACCGCCGTCGGGCTGGCGGCGGCACCGATCGGCCGCCTCACCGAGCGGGTCGGCGCCGCGGCGGCGCTGCGCGGCGGGCTGCTGCTCAGCGGGCTCGCCACGGCCTCGATCGGGCTCCTCGCGCACTCGTGGTGGCAGCTCGCGCTGCCGATGGCCGTCGTGGGCGTCGCGATCGGCCTGATCGACACCGGGGGCGCCCGGGCGTTCGCCGACCGCGTCACGCCCGAGCGGCAGGGCACGGCCTTCGGTCTGAAGGAGGCCAGCATCCCGAGCGCGTCGCTGCTGGCCGGTCTGGCGTTGCCCACCCTCGCGGTGTGGTTCGGTTGGCGGGCCTC
>JAHWKC010000289.1 GCA_019348095.1 Pseudomonadota bacterium
GGGTCGAAGCCAACATTGAGCTTCTCCCGGAGCTGGCGGAGCCGCTCGGCATACCGCTCTTTGCTGACGACGGTGTTTTTGGTGCCGTAATCGGAAGGACGGGACGGCGCCTGCGCGGCGCGAGGCGTTACTTCTGCGGGGGCCGCTGCTGGCTGTCCTCGCGAGCCCGTGCGGCCTTGAGGCTGCGAATCATCCCCTGGCTGATCGGATCGGGCTTCTGCCCGGCTGGCGGGGGCGTCGGGGCTGAGGGCTGCTAGACCAGCGTCTTGCGGCGTCCGCTGATGTAGCCGCCGGCGATGCCGGTCATCAGCAGCAGCACCTGCAACTGCAGGCTGACCGGCTCACCGCCGATGCTGCCGACGTTGACCTGCGGCAGCGCCGGGCTCGGGTTGACCGTCGCCGGTTGCGCCTGTGCCTGCGGCACGGCTTGCGCCGGGACGGTCTGCGCCGCCACCGGCGCGAACACGCCCAGCAGCGCGAACGCCAGCAGCGCGCTGGCGAGGAAGCGCCGGACCCGCATCGACACGCGGCTCACGATTTCTTTCCGAACTGCTGCGCGAGCAGCTGCGCGAACGGCGCGGGCGCGTCGTGCGCCGGCAGCGGCTCGGCCAGCGTGTGCAGGGTGCGGGTGCCGCCGGGTCCGACGCCGAGCAGCAGTTGGGTGCCGCCGACATCGACCACCATCACCCGCTCGCGCTGGCCGACCGCGAGCGAGGCGACCACGCGCAACGACTTGTTGGAGCTGGCGACCGCGCCGGGCATGCGCCGCGCCAGCCACGCCAGCGCCAGGATCAACGCGACCACCAGCAGCAGCGCCAGCACGGCGCTGCCGACCGCGCCGGCGCTGGAGGGCGCGGCGTCGGGCAGCGGCTGCGCAGTTTGCTGGGTGGTGGCGGTGGTGGCGGACGACGGGTCCCGCAAACTGGCCGCGTCGGCCGACTGCAGCGAGACGGGGGCCTCCTGCGGCGCAGCGGGCTGGGCACTGACCGGGTCGGTGGGGCCGGGCGAACTGTCCTCGCGCGTGCCGGCTCCGGCCGGTGGTGCGCCCGCCGACGCCTCGGTCGAGGCGCGGGCCGGCGCCGGCGCCGGCGACGGCGGTTCCGCACCGGTCTGCGCCGGTGTCGCCGGGAGCGGGGCGACCACGGCATCGGCTGACGGGCGAACCGGCGTCGCGGCTTCCAGCGTCGCCGGGGCGACCTCGCTCGAGGCCGCCGCGTCGCCGGCCACTGCGGGCGCTATCGGCGGATCGAGGGGCATGCGCGTATCCAGCATCACTGCCGGCTCAGCGCAGCCGCTTGATGCGTTCGGCCGGGCTGACCACGTCGGTCAGGCGCACGCCGAAGCGGTCGTTGACCACCACCACCTCGCCCTGCGCGATCAGGGTGCCGTTGACGAACACGTCCAGCGGTTCGCCGGCGCCGCGCTCCAGCTCCACGACCGAGCCCTGGTTGAGCTGCAGCAGGTTTCGGATCGGGATGCGGGTACGGCCGACCTCCAGTGACAGCGACACCGCGACATCGAGGATCACGTCGAGGTTGAGGTCGGCGCCGGCGCCGGCGCCCTCGGCGCTGAGCGCGTCGAATGCGGCGCGGGCGGCGTCGCCGGAGCTGTCGCTCCGCTGCTCGGGCGCGGGCGTCGTGGCGGTGTTGTTATCGGTCTGGTCTGTATTCATGACGATGTCAGGCTGTCGAAAGTGGGGACGGTGCGAGGCGCGTGCACGGAGGTGACCTTGACCGCATTGCGGCCGTTGTGGGTGCCGAATTCGCCGGAGAACAGCGGCATCTGCTCGACCTTCAATTGCACGGTGGACGGCAGGTCGATCGGGATCACGTCGCCAACCTTGAGCCGCGACAGCTCGCGCAGGCTGATCTGGCGCGTGGCCAGGGCGCTGCTGAGTTCGACTTCGGCGTCCTGCAGCTGGGTGCGCATGGCGCGGACCCAGCCTTCGTCGCGCTCGACCCGGTCGCTCTGCACGCCGGCGTCAAGCTGCTCGCGGATCGGCTCGAGCATCGAGTAAGGCAGCGAGATGTGGAACTCGCCGCCGCCGCCGTCGAGCTCGACGTTGAAGCGGCTGACCACGATGTACTCGCGCGGGCTGATGATGTTGGCGAAGTGCGGATTGACCTCGGAGTTGAGGTACTCGAACTCCACCGGCATCACCGGCGCCCAGGACTCGACCAGGTCGGCGAAGGTCTGCTTGAGCAGCAATTGGATCACCCGCATTTCGGTCGGGGTGAACTCGCGGCCCTCGATCTTGGCCGGGTACTTGCCGGCGCCGCCGAAGAAGTTGTCGACCACGGTGAAGACCAGGCGCGGCTCGAACATCACGATCGCGGTGCCGCGCAGCGGTTTCATCTTCACCAGGTTGAGGTTGGTGGGCACCTGCAGCGAGTGCATGTACTCGCCGAAGCGCACCAGGTCGATGCCGCGCACCGACAGGTCGGCCGAGCGCCGCAGCAGGTTGAACAGGCCGACCCGCCAGGTGCGGGCGAAGCGCTCGTTGATCATCTCCAGCGTCGGCAGCCGGCCGCGCACGATGCGGTCCTGGCTGGCGAAGTCGTAGCTGCGCGCCTCGCCGGGTTCCGGCGGCACTTCGGTTTCGACCGCACCGCTGTCGACGCCATGCAGCAGCGCGTCGATTTCGTCTTGGGAGAGCAGGTCGGCACTCATGGGTGGGCTCCTGGGTACCGGGACTACTGCGTGACCAGACTGGTGAAGAACACCGCTTCGACCTGGTCGGGCACGGTCTCGTTCTCGAGCACCTTGCGTACTTCGGCCAGGGCCTGCGCCTGCAGCCGCTCCTTGGCGCTGCGCTGGCCCAGCTGGGCGGCCGTCTGCTGGCCGAACAGCAGCAGCAGGTGGTTGCGCAGCGCCGGGGCGTGCAGTTCCAGCGCGGCGGCGGTGGCCGGGTCGCGTGTCATCAGTTGCACGTCGGCCTGGAGGTAGCGCACCGGGCCGGGATCGGCCAGGTTGACCACGAACGCGGGCTCGAGCGCGAAATAGATCGCCGGCGGCTTGGCCGTGGCGTCCGCCGCCTCTTGCTCGGCGGCCTGCGCGGCCTGTGCCTGCCACCACCACCAGCCGCCTGCAGCCGCGCCGAGCACGGCGATCACGAGGATGGTCCAGATCAGCCCGCGTCCGCGACGCGGTGGTTTGGAAGTTGGCTCGGCAGACACGCATCGCACTCCTGGTGGGTTGCCAGGCACCGTGCAAGGGCCATGCCGGAGAAATCGCGCGGGTCGCGCCGGAGTTTTGACGGGAGGCTGGATGCGCTTTCGCCGGAATACCGGCGGGGCGGGTCTGCCGGTGAGGGGGAACTCAGGCGCTTCGCAACAAGCTCCCTCCTTTGGAAAAGGGTGAAGCGACGCGCTTGCGAACCGCAGGTTTGCGCGGCGGTGAACGCCCGACAGCTGTGCTGGAGGGCCGGGCGGGTTGGGGAGGATTTGCTCTTTTTTGCTTTTCGCTACTCGTCAGCCGGCAAAAAGCAAATCTCCCCCAGCCCCTCTTTTCCAAAGAGGGGAGCAAAGTGAAAGAGGGGAGCAAAGCGGAAGAGGGG
>JAHWKC010000028.1 GCA_019348095.1 Pseudomonadota bacterium
GTGATTTCTCTGGGCTATATCTTCGGTATTGGGCCGACACGCGCCAAGTCGATCTGCAAGAATGCCGGCATCGCGCCAAGCACCAGGACCAGTACCCTCAACCCCGAGCAGCTGGATGTTATCCGCGCTGAGGTTGGCAAGTTCATTGTTGAAGGTGACCTGCGGCGCGAGCTTTCGATGAGCATCAAGCGGTTGATGGACCTTGGCTGCTTCCGCGGCATCCGTCACCGCCGCTCCCTGCCGGTACGTGGGCAGCGCACCAAGACCAATGCCCGCACCCGCAAGGGTCCGCGCAGGGCCATCAGGAAGTAAAGGATAAATCATGGCCAAGCCAGCAGCAGCCAAGACGAAGAAGAAGATCAAGCGCGTCGTCACCGACGGCATCGCCCACGTCCACGCTTCGTTCAACAACACCATCATCACGATCACCGACCGCCAGGGCAATGCGCTGTCGTGGGCGACTTCGGGCGGCGCGGGTTTCCGCGGTTCGCGCAAGTCGACCCCGTTCGCCGCGCAGGTCGCCGCTGAAAAGGCCGGCCGTGCTGCGCTCGACTACGGCGTCAAGTCGCTGGAAGTGCGCATCAAGGGCCCGGGCCCGGGTCGTGAGTCGGCCGTTCGTTCGTTGAACAACGTCGGCTACAAGATCATGAACATCATCGACGTTACGCCGATTCCGCATAACGGTTGCCGTCCGCCGAAAAAGCGTCGCGTCTGAGGAGCTGAAGAGAAATGGCTCGTTACATCGGTCCTACCTGTAAACTCGCCCGCCGCGAAGGCGCCGACCTCGGTCTGAAGTCGTCCTCGCGTGCGCTCGATTCCAAGTGCAAGCTCGAGCAGAAGCCCGGCCAGCACGGGCCCATCGCCCGTCGCGGCAAGCTGTCCGACTACGCCACCCAGCTGCGTGAAAAGCAGAAGGTCAAGCGTATCTACGGGCTGCTGGAGCGTCAGTTCCGCAACTACTACAAGAAGGCTTCGACCAAGAAGGGCAATACGGGTGAAAACCTGCTGCAGCTTCTCGAGACCCGCCTGGACAATGTCGTCTACCGCATGGGCTTCGCAGTGACCCGGCCGGCCGCGCGCCAGCTGGTCTCGCACCGCGGCGTCACCGTCAACGGCAAGTCGGTCAACCTGCCCTCGTTCCAGATCAAGGCCGGCGATGCGATCGCCCTGGCCGAGCGTGCCCAGAAGCAACTGCGGGTGCAGGAGTCGCTGACCGTGGCGCAGCAGATGGACCTGTCGCCGGCATGGGTGGAGGTCGACAGCAAGAAGTTCAGCGGTGTGTTCAAGACGGTGCCGGATCGTGCCGATCTGCCCGCGGACATCAACGAGGCACTGATCGTCGAGCTGTACTCGAAGTAATCCATTGTTCTGAGTTCCCGCCCACGCTGGAACTCGCAGGAGACATCACCACATGACGGTTACCGCAAACCAGGTACTGCGTCCGCGCGGTCCACAGATCGAGCGCCTCAACGGCAACCGCGCCAAGGTCGTGATCGAGCCGCTGGAGCGCGGCTTCGGCCACACCCTCGGCAACGCGTTGCGCCGCGTGCTGTTGTCGTCGATCCCGGGCTTCGCCATCACCGAAGTCGAGATCGACGGCGTGTTGCATGAGTACACCACGGTCGAGGGTCTGGAAGAGGACGTGCTGGAGGTGTTGCTGAACCTCAAGGACGTCGCCATCCGCATGCACACCGGCGAGTCTTCGACACTGTCGCTGAGCAAGCAGGGTCCGGGCGTGATCACCGCGGCCGACATCAAGGCCGACCACAACGTCGAGATCCTCAACACCGAGCACGTGATCGCGCACCTGACCAAGGACACCGCGATCAACATGCGCCTGAAGATCGAGCGCGGCTATGGCTACCAGCCGGCCGCCGCGCGCCGCCGCCCGGACGAGGAAACGCGCGCCATCGGCCGCCTGATGCTGGACGCCAGCTTCTCGCCGGTCCGTCGCGTGGCGTATGCGGTGGAAGCCGCCCGCGTCGAGCAGCGGACCGACCTTGACAAGCTGGTGCTGGACATCGAGACCAACGGGACCATCGATGCCGAGGAAGCCGTGCGCACCGCCGCCGACATCCTCACCGACCAGTTGTCGGTGTTCGGCGACTTCACCCATCGCGATCGCGGTGCGGCGAAGCCGGTCACCGGCGGGGTCGACCCGATCCTGCTGCGTCCGATCGACGACCTCGAGCTGACCGTGCGCTCGGCCAACTGCCTGAAGGCCGAGAGCATCTACTACGTCGGCGACCTGATCCAGAAGACCGAAGTCGAGCTGCTCAAGACCCCGAACCTCGGCAAGAAGTCACTCACCGAGATCAAGGAAGTCCTTGCCCAGCGCGGCCTTTCGCTCGGGATGAAGCTGGAAAACTGGCCGCCCGCCGGCATCGCCTCGCACGGCATGATGGGCTGACCAGCAGTTAGCCGCTCGCTTCGCGAACTGTAAGCAGTAAGGGAGCAAGGGTTGGGCTTTTACTGACTCTTTACTCCTTTCAGGGTGCGAAGCACCCGACTCACCAGGACCAACGACCATGCGCCACCAGAAATCCGGACGTAAATTCAGCCGTACCAGTGCCCATCGCGATGCGATGTTCACCAACATGGCCTCGTCCCTGATCAAGCACGGCTTGATCCGTACCACCCTGCCCAAGGCCAAGGAGCTGCGTCGCGTCGCGGAGCCGCTGATCACCCTGGCCAAGAACGACGGCGTGGCCAATCGCCGCCTCGCGTTCTCGCGCCTGCGGGACAAGGAAGCGGTCGGCACGCTGTTCGTCGAGCTCGGCCCGCGTTACCGCGAGCGTCCGGGCGGCTACCTGCGCATCCTCAAGTGCGGTTTCCGCGCTGGCGACAATGCGCCGATGGCCTATGTCGAGCTGGTCGACCGTCCGCAGGCGGCCGCGGAGTAATTCGCGTTCCGGTTGAGTGTCCGGCAGGTCTCGCCGGAGCTCGCAAAAACCCCGGCCTGGCGCTGGGGTTTTTTGTGGGCAAGAGAACCCGTCGGCGGCAGCGGGCGCGCCTGACCGCTCGCGCTGTCGCGGCCGAGCGGCATCAGCGTCCGGGACTTCCGCAGCACCGCATTCACGCCGTAAGCTTGGCCCATGATCAGCCAACCCGTCCGCATCTCGTTCCGCAGCCAGTTCCTGCTCGGTTTTCTCGCCTGCGCCGGCCTGCTCGCGTATGCGGTGTATTCGCAGCTGCATGGCGGGTTGGAGCCGTGCCCGCTGTGCATCTTCCAGCGGGTCGCATTTGCGGTGCTCGGCGTGGTGTTCCTGCTCGGCGCAATCCATTCGCCCCGGACCGGCGGCGGGCGGCGCGTCTATGGCGTGCTGGCGCTGCTGGCATCGCTGGTCGGTGTCGCGATCGCTGGCAACCACGTGCGCCTGCAGCATCTGCCGCCGGACCAGGTGCCGATGTGCGGCCCGGGCCTGGAGTACATGCTCGAGGCCATGCCGATCACCGGCGTCATCCGACGGGTGATGACCGGCTCGGGCGAATGCGCCAATGTCGACTGGACCTTCCTGGGCCTGTCGATGCCGACGTGGAGCCTGCTGTGGTTCCTGGCGCTGGCGGCATGGGCAGGTTATGCCGCGTTTCGGCGCCGCTGAACATTCCGGATCGTCATGTCAGTTACCGTTGCGGTCCGCCCAGGATGAGCCGATGATGGTTCGCTGCATTGCAACAACCGTCAGCCCGCCATGTCCCCATCCGATCGTACCCTCCGCGCCGTGACCCTGCCCAGCGAATGGAGCGCCTCATCCTGGCGCAGCCGCACGGCGATGCAGCTGCCGCACTATCCGGACGCGGCCGAACTGGAATCGACCCTGACCGAACTGCGTGCGCTGCCGCCGCTGGTGACGTCCTGGGAAATCCTCTCGCTCAAGCAACAGCTGGCCGAAGCCCAGGAGGGCAAACGCTTCCTGCTGCAGGGCGGCGATTGCGCGGAGAGCTTCGATGCATGCGCCTCGGAGGTGATCTCCAACCGGCTCAAGGTGCTGCTTCAGATGAGCCTGGTGCTGGTGCACGGGATGCGCAAGCCGGTGGTGCGGGTGGGCCGCTTTGCCGGCCAATACGCCAAGCCGCGCTCGGCCGACACCGAGACCATCGGCGAGGTCACGTTGCCCAGCTACCGCGGCGACATGGTCAATGCACCGGCGTTCACCGAAGCCGCGCGCCGGCCGGACCCGCGCCGCATGATCAAGGCGCACGCTCGTTCGGCAATGACCATGAACTTCGTGCGGGCATTGATCGACGGCGGCTTTGCCGACCTGCACCATCCCGAGTACTGGAACCTCAGCTGGGTCGGGCACTCGCCGCTGGCCGACGAGTACCGGCGTATGGTCAACGCGATCGGCGATGCGGTGCATTTCATGGAGACGCTGTCGGGTGCGGAGGTGCACAACCTCAACCGGGTCGACTTCTACACCTCGCACGAGGCGCTGCTGCTGCCCTACGAAGAATCACTGACCCGGCAGGTGCCGCGGCATTGGGGCTGGTTCAACCTCAGCACACATTTCCCCTGGATCGGCATGCGTACCGCCGCGGCCGACGGCGCCCATGCCGAGTACTTCCGCGGCATCCGCAACCCGATTGCGCTGAAGGTCGGCCCCTCGGTCACCCCCGAGCAACTGCTTCGGATCATCGACCTGCTCAACCCCGAGGACGAGCCGGGCCGGCTGACGTTCATCCACCGCATGGGTGCGAGCCATGTCGCCGAAAAGCTGCCGCCGCTGCTCGAGGCGATCCGCCGCGACGGTCGCCGGGTGCTGTGGGTATGCGACCCGATGCACGGCAACACCGAGGCGACCGCCAACGGCTACAAGACCCGGCGCTTCGCCAACATCGGCAGTGAGCTGGAGCAGGCGTTCGACCTGCACGCCGCAGCCGGCACCCGGCTCGGCGGCGTGCACCTGGAGCTGACCGGTGAGGACGTCACCGAATGCCTCGGTGGGGCGCGAGACCTGACCGAGGTCGATCTGGAGCGCGCCTATCAGTCGACCGTCGACCCGCGCCTCAATTACGAGCAGGCGCTCGAGGTGGCGATGCTGATCGTGCGCAAGCACACGCAGATTGCGTCGCCGACATAGAGGCGGTGCGGAAGCGTTGTAGGAGCGGCTTTGGCCGCGATCGGCGGCCTGACCGGGTGCGCCGATTCCTGATCGCGGCTGAAGCCGCTCCTACAGAGGCACTTCTCGGCTACTCCAGCTCGATCGTCGGAAGGAATCGCGGCGATTTGCGCGCGTGGGTCGCTTGCTCGAAGGCGTAAGCCAGCTCGATCAGGCGCGGTTCGCTCCATGCGGGGCCCATGAATACGATGCCGACCGGCAAGCCGAAGCTCTCGCCCATCGGCACGGTGATGCTCGGGGTGCCCGCGACCGCGGCGACGCCATAGCCGGCGCCGGTGAAGTGGTCGCCGTTGACCGGATCGATCAGCCACGCCGGCGAGGTCGCCGGTGCGATCAGCGCGTCCAGGTCCTGCGCCTGCAGCGCCGCTTCCAGCCCCTCTGGGCCCGCCAGCCGGCGCGCCTTCTCGCGTGCGTCGACATAGGCCTTATCGTCCAGCGAGCCCTTGGCCTGCGCCATCTCGAACAACTCCTGGCCGAACAACGGCATTGACCGGGCGACGTTGCGCCGGTTGTACTCGATCAGTTCGGCGAGGGTTTTCACCGGCGCACCGCTTTCGGCCAGGTAATCCTCCAGGCCGGCCTTGAACTCGTACAGCAACACCTCGAACTCGGCATTCCCCCATTGACCCGCGGTCGGGATTTCGGCGTCGGTGACGACCGCCCCGGCCGCTTGGATCGCTGTGATCGCGCGTTCCATCGCCGCGTCCAGGTCCGGGTGGTAGCCCCTCTTGTCGCGCAGCACGCCGATCCGGGCGCCGCGCAGGCCGTCCGCGTCCAGGTGCCGGCGGTAGTCGGGCGTCTCGCGCTCCGCCCCTACCGTCGCGGCGTCGGCCTCATCCGGGCCGGCCATCGCTGCCAGCAGCAGCGCGGCATCGGCGACGCTGCGGGTCATCGGTCCCGCCGTGTCTTGGCTGTGCGAGATCGGGATGATGCCGTCGCGGCTGACCCGACCCACGGTCGGCTTGATCGCCACCAGGCCGTTCACCGCCGAAGGGCAGATGATGCTGCCGTCGGTTTCGGTGCCGACACCCACGGCGGCGAGATTGGCCGACACCGCGCTGCCGGTGCCGGCACTGGAGCCGCAGGGGCTGCGGTCCAGCGCGTAGGGGTTGCGGGTCTGGCCGCCGCGGCCGCTCCAGCCGGAGCTCGAGCGGGTCGAGCGGAAGTTGGCCCATTCGCTGAGGTTGGTCTTGCCGAGGATCACCGCGCCGGCCTCGCGCAACCGGCCGACCCGGAACGCGTCATCCTCCGGTCGGTGCTGCGCAAGCGCCAGCGAGCCGGCGGAATTGACCATCGGCGTGGCATCGATGTTGTCCTTGAGCAGCACCGGGATGCCGTGCATCGGGCCACGCACGCGACCGGCCTCGCGCTCGGCATCGCGCGCGTCCGCTTCGGCAAGCGCGTCGGGGTTGGTCTCGATGACGGCGTTGAGCATCGGTCCGGCGTCGTCGATCGCGGCGATGCGCTCGAGGTAGGCCTCGGTCAACCGCCGGCTGCTGAGCTCGCCGCGTTCCATGCGCGCCTGCAGTTCGGTGATGTCCAGTTCGGCGAAGGCAAATTCGGCCGACGTAGCGGGAGCGTTGTCGGGGCGCGACGCATCGGCCGCGGGCGCGGCATCGCGGTCACAGCCGAGCAATCCGAAGGTCAGTGCTGCAAGGAGCAGAAAGCGCATGCGATTCCCCGTTCGCGAAGTTGCCAAGCGAGGATAGACGAATCGACCGCCGCGCGGCTTGGCCGTAGGAGCGGCTTCAGCCGCGGTCGCACAGCCGGCGCGAGCGGCCATGCATCCGATCGCGACCTACCTCGCTCCTACAGACGCTCAAGCCCCGCGCGCGGCGCGCTTGCGATCGTTCTCGGTGCGTGCCTTCTTGCGCAGGCGGATCTGCCTGGGCGTGACTTCGACCAGTTCATCGTCGTCGATGAATTCCAGCGCCTGCTCCAGCGACAGCTTGATCGCCGGGATCAGTCCCTCGTCCTTGTCCGTGCCCGAGGCGCGGAAGTTGGTCAGCTGCTTGCCGCGCAGGGCGTTGACGGTGAGGTCATTGTCCTTGGAGTTGATGCCGACGACCTGGCCTTCGTAGATCTCCTCGCCCGGCTCGATGAACAGCCGTCCGCGCTCCTGCATCGCGATCTGCGCGTAGGCCGGCGACGGCCCGGTGCCATTGGAGATCAGTACGCCGTTCTGGCGCTGGCCGATCTCGCCTTCGGTCTTCGGGCCGAAGTGGTCGAACACGTGGAACAGCAGGCCGGTGCCGGCGGTCAGGGTGCGGAACTCGGTCTGGAAGCCGATCAGGCCGCGCGCCGGGATCAGAAACTCCAGGCGCACGCGCCCCTTGCCGTCGGGCTCCATGTTCTGCAGCAGCGCGCGGCGCTCGCCCAGGCGCCCCATCACGCCGCCCTGGAACTGCTCCTCCATGTCGACCACCAGCTGCTCGAACGGCTCCTGCATCACGCCGTCGATCTCGCGGATGATCACCTCCGGTCGCGACACGGCCAGCTCGTAGCCCTCGCGGCGCATGTTTTCGATCAGGATCGACAGGTGCAACTCACCACGGCCGCTGACCTTGAACTTGTCGGCATCGGCGGTGTCCTCGACCTTCAGCGCCACGTTGTGCTGGGTCTCGCGGGTCAGGCGGTCGCGCAACTGGCGCGAGGTCAGGAACTTGCCGCCGCTGCGGTCCTTGACCCCGGCGAACGGCGAGTCGTTGACCTGGAACGTCATCGAGATGGTCGGCTCGTCGACGGTCAGCACCGGCAGCTGCTCGACCGCCTCGGGCGAGCACAGCGTGTCGGAGATGCCGAGGTTCTCGATGCCGCTGAACGCGATGATGTCGCCGGCGCTGGCCTCCGTCACTTCGACCCGCTCCAGGCCCATGAAGCCGAGCACCTGCAGCACCTTGGCGTTGCGGGTCTTGCCGGCGCGGTCGATCACCGTGACCTGCTGGTTGGTCCTGATCTTGCCACGCTGGATGCGGCCGACACCGATGATGCCGACGTAGTTGTTGTAGTCCAGCGAGGTCACGCGCATCTGGAACGGGCCGTCCGGATCGACCGGCGGCGGCGACACGTGCTGGCAGATCGATTCGAACAGCGGGGTCATGTCGCCTTCGCGGACGCTCTCGTCCAGGCCGGCGTAACCCTGCAGACCGGAGGCGTACACGGTGTGGAAGTCGAGCTGGTCGTCGGTCGCACCGAGACGGTCGAACAGGTCGAAGGTCTGGTCCAGCACCCAGCTGGCGCGCGCGCCGGGCCGGTCGACCTTGTTGATCACCACGATCGGCTTGAAGCCCATCGCGAAGGCCTTCTGGGTGACGAAGCGGGTCTGCGGCATCGGGCCATCCATCGCATCGACCAGGATCAGCACCGAGTCGACCATCGACAGCACGCGCTCGACCTCGCCGCCGAAGTCGGCGTGGCCCGGGGTGTCGACGATGTTGATCCGCCACTTCTCGCCCTGCGGGTCGGTCCAGCGGATCGCGGTGTTCTTCGACAGGATCGTAATGCCACGTTCCTTTTCGATGTCGCCGCTGTCCATGACGCGGTCGGCCAGTACCGTGCGCTCGTCCAGGGTGCCGGACTGCTTTAGCAGCTGGTCGACCAGGGTGGTCTTGCCATGGTCGACGTGGGCGACGATGGCGATGTTGCGCAGGCGTTCAACGGACAGGGATGCGGACATGCGGACAGGCCGGAGGACCGGCGCTCAAGCGGGAGGAAGCCGGCCATTATACCTGCGCGTGCCGCCGCCTGCCGGCTTTGGTGAATGGCTGCGGTATCCTTGCCAGTCGCCCGTTCACCTGCAGAGCGGGCGCCGCGGTGCCATTGCAAACGCCCAGCACTTCAACTCGCACAATCTTCCAAGGAGCAGGTAATGAGCCTGATCGCCACTTTCGACACCGACCGCGGGGAAATCCGCGTACAACTCGAGCCCGAGAAGGCGCCGCTGACCGTCGCCAACTTCGCCAACCTGGTCCAGCGCGGCTTCTATGACGGCCTCAGCTTCCACCGCGTGATCAACGACTTCATGGTCCAGGGCGGCTGCCCGCAGGGCACCGGTACCGGCGGCCCCGGCTACCGCTTCGAGGACGAAACCAGGAACGGGCTGAGCCACGAGCGTGGCGTGCTGTCGATGGCCAACGCCGGCCCCGGCACCAACGGCAGCCAGTTCTTCATCACCCACGTGGCGTGCCCCTGGCTGGACGGCAAGCACACGGTGTTCGGCAAGGTCACCGAGGGCATGGACGTGGTCGACAGCGTCAAGCAGGGCGACACGATCAAGTCGGTCAAGCTCCAGGGCGATGTCGACGCGGCGCTCGCCGCCAAGGCCGATCGCGTCGCCGAGTGGAACAAGACGCTCGACGAGAACGCGCGCCCGTAAGGCGATGGCCGGATCCGGCGGCACGCGGGTCCGGCCCCCGTAGGAGCGGCTTCAGCCGCGATCGGAAACCGGCGCGGGCGATGGACATGCGTCCGCGGCTGAAGCCGCTCCTACGGGCAGGGCAGATACTCAGAGACCGGCCGCAAACAGTGAGCGTGTTACCATTTTCCGGCTTGATCCGGCCGCTGTTCAGCGACACTCGCGGCCGCCCCTGAACCCCCCACGAGGTCATCGCGATGCCCCCCCAGCTCGCCCGGCGCATCGGTCGCGCCAAGCCCAGCGCGATCATGCAGATCGCCGAAAAGGCCAAGCGCCTCAAGGCCGAAGGCCGCGACATCATCAGCTTCTCGATCGGCGTGCCCAACTTCCTGCCCGGCGAACACGTCTATGAGGCCGCGCGGCAGGCGCTGGCCCATGACAGCGGCCAGTACGGCAGCAACCGCGGCAGCGACGCGATGCTCGATGCGTTCCTGGAGCACATCAGCAAGATCGGCCTGACCGGCTACGGCCGGGTCAATCTCGCCACCGGCATCGGCGCCAAGCACGTGCTGTACAACCTGGCCGAGGCGCTGCTGGACGAGGGCGACACGATCGCGTTCCCGACCCCGTACTGGACCAGCTACCTGGACATCGCCGAAATCCTCGATGCCAAGGTCGAGCTGCTGCCGTGCCCGCCCGAGCAGGATTACAAGCTGACCCCGGCGCAGCTGGACGCGGCGCTGGCGAAAAAGCCAAGGGTGTTCCTGTTCAACAACCCGTCCAACCCGACCGGTATGGTCTACGGCCGGGACGAGATCGACGCGCTGGCCGATGTCATCGCGAAGCATCCGGACACCTGGATCATCACCGACGATATCTACAACCGGATGGTGTTCGACGGCGTCGGCTACCACAACTTCGTGCATGCGCGGCCGGAACTGCTTGACCGGGTGATCTTCGTCGACTCGCTGTCCAAGACCTATGGCATGCCGGGTTGGCGGGTCGGCTTCATGGCCGGCCCGGAGGTCGTCGCCCAGGCGGTGACCACGATGAACTCCAACCACATCACCAACCTGCCGGAAATCGTCAGCGCCGCCGCGGTCGCCGCACTGTCCGGCCCGCAGGACGTGCCGACCGCGAAATGCGCGGAGTTCCAGGCCAAGCGCGACCAGGTCATGGACGTGATGAACTCGATCCCGGGCGTGGTCTGTCCGCGTCCGCAGGGCGCGTTCTACGTGTTCCCCGACATCAGTGCCGCATTCGGCAAGACTCACGGCCCGACCGGGCTGAAGGTCGGCAACGACGTCGAGTTCTGCAGCGCACTGCTGGAAGCCAAGGGCGTCGCGTGCGTGCCGGGCTCGGCGTTCGGCGAGCCGCGCAGCTTGCGCATCAGCTACACCTGCCCTACGCCGCAGCTGGCGCCGGGTATGCAGCGCTTTGCCGAGTTTTTTGCGGAACTGGCCTGACGGTAAAGCAGAGGCGGCGCGAATCCGGGAATAGGGAACGCGGGGTAGGGATTGGCAAGTCCTTCCCCGCCTGAAACCGACGCCGCCCCTGGAACCGCCAGACCCGCCATTCCTCGTCCCATTCACCATTTTCTGCTGCAAACGGAGTCCCCATGAAAACCCCCATCCGCGTTGCCGTCACCGGAGCTGCCGGCCAGATCGGCTATTCGCTGCTGTTCCGCATCGCCTCCGGCGAGATGCTCGGCAAGGACCAGCCGGTGATTCTGCAGATGCTCGAGCTGCCGATGGACAAGGCCCAGGCTGCGCTCAAGGGCGTGATGATGGAGCTGGAGGACTGTGCGTTCCCGCTGCTGGCCAGCATGGTCGGCACCGCTGACGCGGAGGTCGCGTTCAAGGACGCCGACATCGCCCTGCTGGTCGGCGCGCGTCCGCGCGGCCCCGGCATGGAGCGCAAGGACCTGCTGCTGGAGAACGCCAAGATCTTCACCGCCCAGGGCGCGGCGCTGAACAAGGTCGCCTCGCGCGAGGTCAAGGTGCTGGTGGTCGGCAACCCGGCCAACACCAACGCCTACATCGCGATGAAGTCGGCGCCCGACCTGAAGGCGGCCAACTTCACCGCCATGCTGCGGCTGGACCACAATCGCGCGCTGTCGCAGCTGGCATCGAAAGCCGGCGTGGCCGTTGGCGATATCGAGAAGCTGATCGTGTGGGGCAACCACAGCCCGACCATGTATCCGGACTACCGCTTCGCCACCGTCAATGGCCAATCGTTGAAAGACAAGATCGGTGACGCGAGCTGGAACAGCGATACCTTCATCCCGCAGGTCGGAAAGCGCGGCGCGGCGGTGATCGAAGCGCGCGGGCTGTCCTCGGCGGCTTCGGCCGCGAACGCGGCGATCGACCACGTCCGCGACTGGGTGCTGGGCAGCAACGGCAAGTGGGTGACGATGGGCGTGCCGTCCGACGGCAGCTACGGCATCCCCGAGGGCGTGATCTACGGCGTCCCGGTGACCACCGAAAACGGCGAGTACACCCGCGTCGAAGGCCTGGAGATCGACGCCTTCTCGCGCGAGCGGATGGACAAGACCCTGGCCGAGCTCGAGGAAGAGCGCGCTGGCGTCGCGCACCTGCTGTAAGACAACGAAGGCGACTCCGGTCGCCTTCGTTGCGTAGGGCGGGCTTCAACCTGCCACCTTTCGCGGTCAGACATTGGCGGGTTGAAACCCGCCATACGAGGTACGCAATGTCACGAGAATCCGCAGGCGCATGTTTCCGCGCCGCGATCGAACAGGAAGCGCCGCTGCAGGTCATGGGCGCGATCACCGCCTACGCCGGGCTGATGGCCAGGCGTGTCGGTTACAAGGCGCTGTACCTGTCCGGGGGCGGCGTCGCGGCCAACTCGCTGGGCATGCCGGACCTGGGCATCAGCACGATGGAAGACGTGCTCACCGACGCGCGCCGGATCGTCGACGCCACCGGCATGCCGCTGCTGGTCGACATCGACACCGGCTGGGGCGGTGCATTCAACATCGCCCGCACCATCAGATCGTTCGAGCGCGTCGGCGTGGCCGCGGTGCACATGGAGGACCAGGTCGGGCAGAAGCGCTGCGGTCACCGCCCTGGCAAGGAAGTGGTACCGCGCGGCGAGATGGTCGACCGGGTCAAGACCGCAGTCGATGCGCGCAGCGACGAGGCCTTCGTGATCATGGCGCGCACCGACGCCGCGGCTGTCGAGGGCATCGATGCGGCGATCGAGCGTGCGGTGGCCTACGTCGAGGCCGGCGCCGACATGATCTTTCCCGAGGCGATGCGCTCACTGGAGGACTACCGCCGGTTCAAGCAGGCGGTGAAGGTGCCGGTGCTGGCCAACCTGACCGAATTCGGCTCGACTCCGTTCTTCACCACCGGCGAACTGCGCGAGGCCGGCGTCGACATCGCCCTGTACTGCTGCGGCGCCTACCGCGCGATGAACAAGGCGGCGCTGTATTTCTACGAGACGGTGCGGCGCGAGGGTACCCAAAAGCACATCATCGACACGCTGCAGACCCGCGCGGAGCTGTATGACTTCCTCGGCTATCACGAGTACGAGGACAAGCTCGACGCGCTGTTTGCGGGCGGCGGGAAGGATTGACAGATGCGTGGGTTGGGCTGGAAAGCCCAGCTTGTTCTGACATGGCGACGCTGGGCTTTGCCGCCCAGCCTAGAAGCGGACGTGGAGAGATTCGAAATGAGTGATACCACCAGCACCCTGCCCAAGCCGAAGAAATCCGTGGCGCTCAGCGGCACCGCCGCCGGCAACACCGCGCTGTGCACGGTCGGCCGCAGTGGCAATGACCTGCACTACCGCGGCTACGACATCCACGACCTGGCGACGAAGTCCTCGTTCGAGGAAGTCTCGCATCTGCTGGTGCACGGCGCGCTGCCGACGCAGCCGCAGCTCGATGCCTACAAGACCAAGCTGCAGCGCCTGCGCGGGCTGCCGGCGATCGTGGCCGAGGCGCTCGAGCTGGTGCCGGCCAACGCGCATCCGATGGACGTACTGCGCACCGGTTGCTCCGTGCTTGGTACGGTGCTGCCCGAGCGCGACGGCCACCCGGCGTCGGAGGCGCGCGACATCGCTGACAAACTGATCGCCAGCTTCGGCTCGATGCTGCTGTACTGGTGGCACTTCA
>JAHWKC010000290.1 GCA_019348095.1 Pseudomonadota bacterium
AGCGGAGTCCCCGTCAGGACCCGCGGGTGGCTCTCGGGGAGCTCGGTGCCGAAGTAGACGCCCTCCTTGCGGTCAGGCCTGCCCGACGTCAGCTCGCCACCGACGGGAAACCAGCCCCGCCACGCGAGCCCCCCTCGGCTCATCGCGATCTGCGACTTGGCGTCGTCGGGCAGGGCGAAGAACTCGCGCGACAGCCGCTCGAGGTCGTCGCGGAGCGCCGGGTCGATGCCGTGGCCGGCGACGAGGAGGAAGCCGGTGTCTCGGCACGCTGCGTCGATCGCGCGGCCGGTCCGTGCGCGTTCCGCGTCGCCGGCACCCGGGTGCGGTACGTCAAGCCGCACGGCGCCCTCTACAACCAGGCCGCCGCCGACCCGCGGGTTGGCACGCACGCCGGTCAGCTCGTCCAGGTCGGAGCGCAGAGATTCGGCGACCTCGCTGGTGTGCTGGTCGCGCTCGTCCCAGTCCTGCAGGAACACGATCACGTTGCCGGTGTGCATTTCCTCGCTTGCCCCCCAGCCGCCCGGCACGCGCGTGTTGTAGCGGCGGATCGCGGCGTCCTCGCCGCTGTGCCGGGCGAATACCTCCTCGACCTGCTGGATCTGCTCGACCGTATAGTCGAAGCCGGCGCCCTCGGGGCCGACCACCGAGACGAAGAACGCGCCGCGGTCCTCGGCCGGCGCAAGCTCGGAGGGCACCCACTTGAACAGCCCGAAACTCAGCGCCACCGCCCCCAGCATCAGCGCCGCGAACCACCACGGCCGGTCGACGCTGCGGTCCAGCCAGCGGCTGTAACGCACACGCAGGCCCTCCAGCCGCGCGTTGACCCAGCGGTGTACGCGGTTGGACTTTTCCTGGCTGTGCGGGCGCACCAGCTTGGACGACATCATCGGGGTCAAGGTCAGCGCGACGAATGCCGAGATCGCCACCGCCCCGGCCAGCGCCACCGACAGCTCGCGGAACAGGCGCCCGGCGTTGCCTTCCATGAAACCGACCGGCAGGAACACCGCGACCAGCACGGTGGTGGTGGCGATCACCGCGAACGCGACCTGCCGGGTGCCGCGCCGGGCGGCGACCAGCCTGGGCTCCCCCAGATCGGCGCGGCGCTGGATGTTTTCCAGCACCACGATCGCATCGTCGACCACCAGCCCGATCGACAGCACGATCGCCAGCAGGGTCAGCAGGTTGATCGAATAGCCGAACAGGTACAGCGGCAGGAACGCCGCCACCAGGCACACCGGCACCGTCAGCGCCGGGATTAACGCCGCGTGGAAGCTGCCCAGGAACAGCCAGATGACCAGCAGCACCAGGGCGATCGCCTCGATCAGGGTCAGGTATACGCGCTTGATCGACTGCTCGATGAACACCGTATCGTCGTACGCGACGAAGATGTTCATGCCCTCCGGCAGCGTCTTCTGGATGGCCTCGGCCTCGGCGCGCGCCGCGCGCGTCACGTCAAGCGCGTTGGCGGTGGAGGTCTTGACGATGCCCAGCCCGATGTTGGGCTGGCCGTTGCTCTTGTAGTAGGCGCGGCGCTCGGCCGAGGCCAGCTCGACCTGCGCGACATCGCCGATCCGCACCACGTAGCCATCGGCGCCGCTGCGGATCGGGATCTGCGCGAAGTCGCCCGGGTTCTGGTACTCGCGCGCCACCCGCAGGGTGAAGTCGCGGTTTTCCGATTCGATCCGGCCCGCCGGCAGTTCCACGTTCTCGGCGCGCAGTGCAGCGGCGACGTCGCTGGCGGTAACGCCGCGCGCGGCCATCGCGGCGCTGTCGAGCCAGATCCGCATCGCGTAGCGTTGCCGCCCGCCGATGCGGACCTGCGAGACCCCGTCCAGGCTAGACAGCCGGTCGACCATGTAGCGCTCGGCGTAGTCAGACAGCTGCAGCGCGTCCATGTTGGTCGAGCTCATGTTGAGCCAGATCACGGTGTCCGAGTCGCTGTCGGCCTTTTCCACCTCGGGCGGATCGGCCTCGTCGGGCATGCGGTCGGCAACGCCGCTGATCGCGTCGCGCACGTCGTTGGCGGCCGCCTCGATGTCGCGCTCCAGGGTGAACTCCAGGGTCACCGAGGCGCGGCCGTTGACGCTGCGCGACTGGAGCGTCTCGATCCCCTCGATGCCCGACAGCGCATCCTCCAGCACCTGGGTGACACGCGTCTCGACCACCGCCGCCGAGGCGCCCGGGTAGTTCACGTCGACCGAGACGATCGGCGGGTCGATCGCCGGCAGCTCGCGCAGGGTCAGCCGCGAGAACGCCATGATGCCCAGCACGATCAGCAGCAGGCTGACCACTGTGGCGAACACCGGTCGGCGGATCGAGAGGTCGGAGATGTTCATGGCCGGTCAGCCCTGCTGCGGCGCGATGGCGGTCCCGCCGGGGGCCTGCTCCTGCACCGGCTCCTGCGGCGGCGCGGTCGGCGCGCCGTCCTCGGTGATCGTGCTGCCGCTGCGCAACTTGCCGGTGCCGTCGACCACGATGCGGTCCCCGGCCTCCAGCCCGCCGATCACCTCGGCCAGGCCCTCGCGCCGGCTGCCGATCTCGACATCGGCCTGCTCGACCGTACTGTCCTGCTCGACCCGGTAGACGTAGGCGTTGCTGCCGACCTGCACGATCGAGATCTCCGGCACCAGTATGGCCTCGCGCTCGGGGCGGCTCTGGGTGACCTGCAGCAACATGCCGGGGCGCAGCACGCGGCCGGGGTTGTCGAACGCGCCGCGCACGGTAACCGCGCGCGTGGCCGGGTCGATGCGCGAGTCGACCGTGCTGACCGCGCCCTCGAACTCGACCCCCGGATAGGCCGCGGTGGTTCCGCTCAGGTGCTGGCCTTCGGCCAGGAAGGCCAGCATGGTCTCGGGCACCGGGAAGTCGACATAGACCCGCTCGGTATCGTCCAGCGTGGCGATCGGCGTGCCCGGCGTCACCAGTGCGCCGGGGCTGACCTGGCGCAGTCCGAGCACGCCGGCAAACGGCGCGCGGATCACCCGGTCATCGAGCTGGGAGCGGATCTGCTCGACCCGCGCGTTGGCGGCGTCGCGGATCGCGCGCTGGGTGTCGAGCGCCGAGCGCGCGATCAGCTGCTGGCCGGCCAGTCCGCTCTGGCGCTGGAACAACTGCTCGGCTTCCTTCGCCGCGGCCTGCGCCTGGACCAGTTCGGCCCGTTGCGCCTGCCCGGTCAGGGTGACCAGCGGCGCACCGGCCTCGACCACCTCGCCGCTGGAGAAATGCACATCGCGTACCGTCTCGCTGACCTTGGCAGTCACGGTGACCGACTCGCGCGCCTTGACCGTACCCAGCGACACGACGGTGTCGCTCCAGGGCCGCATCTGCACGCGCTGGGTGGTCACCGGGACCGCCCGGTCCCCGCCGCCGGCGCGGCGGCTCTCGTTGCTGCCGCAGGCAGCCAGGACGGAAACGAGTGCAAGGACGCCGAGGGCGCCGAGTCGGGATTCGGTTCGCATGCCTCTCTCTGGGGGAAGGGGCGGAAAAGCGGGAAAAGACAGGGCGGCGAGTGTAGCCGCGTGCAGGTAACGCTTG
>JAHWKC010000291.1 GCA_019348095.1 Pseudomonadota bacterium
AACGGCGTACATCCATTTGCGCCGCCCCTTCGGGGTCTGTGGAGAGCCGACATTGCTTGATTTGCGTTGCACGGCAACGGCAACGGCAAGCCAAGCCAAGCCAAGCCAAGCCAGCCAACGCCACGGTCAAGTTCAGGGTCAAGATGAATTCGCCCTTTTGCTGCGAACGACAGGGCGTTTCACGTGACTTGGGACACGCCCGAGCGCCAGCGCCACTTGTTAAGCTGGCGGCTTCGCAAATTGCCGTGTGGGAGAGTGGAATGCGTGTTTCGTTGCGGGCCGTTGCGGCCACCCTGATGATGGCCGGCGCTGCGATGGCAACGGCCTCCGCGGCCGAGCCGCGCCAGACGCATATCCCTGAAGCGGCGATGGCCGTGGTGCCGGAGCTGCGCGAGCGCGCGCTGGCCAGCGACCTGGGCTACGAGATCACCGAATCGCTGACCACCGAGGTCGGCGCGCGCCTGGCCGGCAGCGAGGCCGATGCGCGGGCGGTGGCGTGGGCCAAGGCGAAGTTCGAAGAGCTGGGCTTCGACAAGGTCTGGGTCGAGCCGGTTACGTTCCCCAAGTGGGAGCGCCGCAGCGAACGCGGCGAGGTGCTCGGCGCCAATGCGCAGCAGCTCACGTTGACCGCGCTCGGTGGCAGCCCCGGCGGCACGGTCGAGGGCGAGGTGGTGCGTTTCGCCGACCTGGCCGCACTGGAGGCGACGCCGACCGGCTCGCTCGACGGCAAGATCGCGTTCGTCGATTACAAGATGGAGCGCGCGCGCGACGGCAGCGGCTACGGCCCCGGTTCGCGGGTGCGTAGCCGCGGCCCGTCGGAGGCGATCGAGGCCGGCGCCATCGGTTACCTGATGCGCTCGGCCGGCACCGACTCGCACCGCAACCCGCACACCGGCATCACCCGCTTCGACGAGGGGCTGATGCCGGTACCGTCGGCGGCGCTGTCGGTGCCCGATGCCGACCAGCTGACCCGCCTGCTCGCGCTCGGTCCCCAGCGGGTGCGCGTGGCGATCGACGCCGGCTGGAACGGTGAGGCGACGTCCTACAACGTCATCGGCGACATCCGCGGTAGCAGCAAACCGGATGAAGTGGTGCTGATCGGTGGTCACCTGGACTCGTGGGATCTGGGCACCGGCGCGATCGACGACGGCGCCGGCATCGGCATCACCATGGCCGCGGCCAAGCTCATCGGCGACCTGCCGCAGCATCCGGCACGCACCATCCGGGTGGTGGCGTTCGCCAACGAAGAGCAGGGCCTGTACGGCGGCAAGGCCTACGCGGCGGCGCATGCCGATGAGATCACCGCCCACCAGATCGCTGCAGAGAGCGACTTTGGCGCCGGGCGGGTCTATGGCTACTCCAGCTCCGCACCCGCGCACGCACAGGCCGCGGACCGGCAGATCGCACAGGCGCTGGCCCCGCTCGGCATCGAACACATGCCCGGCACGGGCGGCCCCGGCCCGGACATCAGCCCGTTTGCGGCGCAGGGCCTGGCCTGGGCGCGGCTGTCGCAGGACGGCACCGACTATTTCGACCTGCACCACACTCCCGACGACACGCTCGACAAGATCCACCCGGAGGCACTGGCGCAGAATGTCGCCGCGTATGCGGTGTTCGCCTATCTGGCCGCGTCGGCCGAGGGCGACTTCGGCAGCGCGCCGGCGACCGCGGAGGAGGAGTAACCTCGGTCCATGATCGAGCGCTACGACGACTTTGGCGCCATCGCCGTAGACCCGATCACCGGGCTGTACCGGCTCGGCGCCAACGGCCCGAGCCTGTCCACCGCGATCGCCGCGGCCGGTGCGACCAAGCGCCGCGTCGCATTGCTGCACATCGATGTGGACATGTTCCGCTCGATCAACACCAACATGGGCGAGGACATCGGCGACCAGGCGCTGGCCGCCGTCGCCCAACGCCTGCGCAAAGCCATGCCGCGCGACGGCTGGCTCTGGCGGCTGGCCAGCGACGAATTCGTGCTGGGCATCGGCTATCGCGACGGTGAACTGGACGGCGCGCAACTGGCCGAGCGCTTGCGCGACGCCTTCGAGACGCCGCTGTCGATCCCGCCTTATACGCTGCCGATGACGCTGTCAATCGGCATCGCGGTGTTTCCCGACCACGCCCCCAACGCCGCGATGCTGCTGTCCAAGGCCGAGCAGGCGCTGCGCCGGGTCAAGCAGGAAGGCCTGAACAGCATCGGGCTGTACTCGGCCGCGCCGGAAAAGGCCGCCTCCAATGACGGCTTCGCCGAGCGCTTCGTCGAGGCGCTGGAGCATAGTGAATTCCGGTTGTTCTACCAGCCGCTGGTCGACGCCCACGATGGCAGCCTGACCGGTTTCGGCGGACTGTTGCGCTGGCAGACCGAGGGCCATGGCCTGCTGCGGCCAAGCCACTTCCTGGACATCGTCGAGCGCGTCGGACTGTCGGCGCGACTGGGTACCTGGGTTGCCGAGACCGCGTTCGCGCAACTGGCGCAATGGCGTGCGCAGGGGCTGGATTATTTGACGATGTCGGTGCACCTGGCCGGCGCGCTGCTGAACCAGCCCGGATGCGTGGACCGGATCGGCGAGCTGCTGCACCGCTTCGAGCTGCCGGGGACGGCGCTGGAGTTCGAGATCGCCGAGAGTGTGCTGGCGACCGACGCCCACCAGGTCTACGACACCCTGGTCGGGCTGCGCGCCACGGGTGCCACCCTGACGGTGCAGGACTTCGGCCTCGGCGGGCTGAGCTTCGCCGCGCTGGCGCAATACCGGCTGGACCGGCTCAAGATCGACCGCAGCTTCATCCGCAACGTCGCCAGCGACCCGCGCAGCGCCGCGATCGTGCGCGGCATCATCGCGATGGGCCACCAGCTCGGCATGAAGGTCACCGCCAAGGGCGTGGAGAGCGAGGCCGAGCTCGGCTTCCTGCGCCGCAACCATTGCGATTTCTTCCAGGGCTACCTGTTCAGTGCGCCGCAACCGGCCGAGGACCTGGGCGACCTGGTGCGCAAGCGCTTCCTGCTACCGGGCGCGTTTGCCGCAACCCGGCCGGAACGCACGCTGCTGCTGCTGGACGACGAGGAGAACGTGCTGCGCTCCCTGGTCCGGCTGTTCCGACGCGACGGCTACAACATCCTCAGCGCCAGCAGCGTCAGCGAGGCGTTCGACCTGCTCGCCAGCAACAGCACGCAGGTGATCGTGTCCGACCAGCGCATGGCCGACATGAGCGGCACCGAGTTCCTGACCCGGGTCCGCGACCTCTATCCCGACACGATCCGCATGGTGCTGTCGGGCTACACCGACCTGGCCACGATCACCGAGGCGATCAACCACGGCGCGATCTACCGGTTCCTGACCAAGCCGTGGAGCGACGAGGAGCTGCGCGAGCACATCCATGCCGCGTTCCGCACCTACGAGCGCCGCGCCGCGGGTGAGTCGGTGTACTGAGTCGCGCATGACCGTAGAGCCGAGCTTGCTCGGCTGCTGTTCTGCAGAAGCGCCCTAGGCGCAACCGGCGCGGTCGCGTCGTTCCAATCGCGGGCA
>JAHWKC010000292.1 GCA_019348095.1 Pseudomonadota bacterium
CATCATGTAGGGGATCAGTTGCATGGCATCGGTTCCTGTAGGAGCGCGCATGGGCGCGATGTGGATGGCGCAAAGCCGGCGATGGCGTTCGGTCGGCGGCGGCCTAGGCCCGCGTCACCTGCGCGCGGATGCGCGCTTCCTGCTCGCGCAGCTCCGGGGTGAACTCGGCGCCAAAATCGTCGGCCTCGAACACCGGGCGGATCTCGATCTCGGACGGACCCTCGTGCGGATTCGGGCAGCGTTTGACCCACTCGATCGCTTCGTCCATGGAGCGCACCTGCCACAGCCAGAACCCGGCGACCAGTTCCTTGGTCTCGGTGAATGGCCCGTCGCTGACACTGCGGGCGGCGCCATCGAACCGCACGCGTGCGCCCCGGGCCGTCGGGTGCAGCCCCTCGCCAGCCAGCAGGACGCCGGCCTTGACCAGTTCCTCGTTGTATCGACCCATGTCGGCCAGTAACTGCTCGCTCGGCATTACGCCGGCTTCGGATTGGGGGGTTGCCTTGACCATGACCATCACGCGCATCGTCGTTTCTCCTGGGTTGGGCGGGCCGCCCGGGGCGGCTCGCGTGGTAGAGCCGGGCTCTTACCGGTACGACGAAGCAGCGATGGCGGAATCGACACGAGCGACGATTCTTTCGTGAGCCCTGCTGGGCTTGGCTGGGCTGGACTGGACTGCCAAGCCAGCATCACACGCCAGTGCGCCACGGGCGCAAGCCCGGCGCCACCGGCGGTGTGACTGCGCCGCCCGTCTGCGGCAACATGCAGGTCGCAGCCGCCCACCGCCCAGGACCTCCCCATGCAATTCCTGCTGCTGATCTACAGCGACGATGCCCTGCTCGGTGCGTTGCCGGAGGGCGAATTCGACACTCGCATGCGCGCCTGTTTCGCCCACGCCGACGATCTGCATGCCGAAGGCACGCTACTGGCGTCGCAGCAGCTGGAGTCGGCCGCGAAAGCCCGCTCGGTGCGCATCCGCGACGGCCGCACCACCGTGCTCGACGGGCCTTTCGCGGAAACCAAGGAAGTGCTCGCCGGGTTCAACCTGATCGAAGCTGGCAGCCTGGACGAAGCCGTGCGCATCGCCAGCGAGTTCCCCTGGGCCCGCACCGGCTGCATCGAGGTGCGCCCGATCCGCGACATGGCCGCAGTACGCCAACGCGTAGGTGCAAAGCCGTAGGATGGGTCGAGCGAAGCGATGCCCGTCGCAGACCTCCGTGGACTCGAAAAAGCCGTCACTAGGCTGTTTTCCAGCACGCGCCCGAGCCCCAATCTGAACAGGTGCACGCCTGGCGGATGGCCCCGGAGCGCTCGAAGGCGCATAGTGGGGGCTGCGACGTCGCAACAAGCGTGCCCTCCGGCAGCGTTGCCGGCTCGCATTGAAGGATGTCAGATGGCAGGCGCGAAGGGGCGTAGTCCCCGGCGAAACACCACCCAACCCGGCGATGCGGCCAACCCGAAACGCAGCGAAAGCGAGCGTATCTCCGCGCATATCGCCGACTTCGAGCGCAGCGGTGGCCGGGTCGAAGTGCTCGGCACCACCCGCGTGCTGCAGAAGGTCGACGCCCCGCGCGAGCCTGTCGCGGCGGCGGCACCAGCGAAGGTTTCCAAGACCAAGCGCTAGCGGTCCGGTCTCGCCGCCGGAGGCGATCCGCGCCTGCGGCCCGCAGGACATTTCGCACCGCGGCGGCTCCCATTTGGCGCGAGGCATCGGGCCAAGCAGCTCGTAGGATGGGTTGAGCAAAGCGATACCCATCATCGCCCAGCCCAGATCCGCAGCGCACCGCTCACCAGGGCAGCGCGCGCCCGTCGGCATGCCAGAACGTACCGGTCTGCTCCAGGGTGAGGCTGTCGAGCCGCGCGATCAGCTGGCCGGCCGAGTGCTCCGGGGACACATCACCGGTGCCGCCGACCATCTCGGTGGCCACGTAGCCCGGGTGCAGCAGGAACACGCCGACGCCGCGCGGCTTGAGGTCGATGGCGAGCGACTTGCCGATCGCGTTGACGGCGGCCTTGGATGCCCGGTAGCCGTACAAGCCGCCGGAGTCGTTGTCGGCGACCGAACCCATACGGCTGGTGATGATGCCGATGCTGGCGCCCTCGGCGAGCCGGTCGAGCAACGCATGGGCGACCCGCAGCGGACCCAGCGCGTTGACCTCGAATTGCCGGCGCATGCTGTCCAGGCCGGCCGCGTCGATGTCGTCCAGCGCCTCGCGGCCGAGGATGCCGGCGTTGAGCACCAGCGTATCGATGCCGGTGTCGCCCAGGCGTTGGGCGAGCCCGGCCAGCGCGTCGCCATCGGTCACGTCGACGCCGGACTCGATGCGCGCCCCGGTCGCCGCCAGTGCCTCGCTGCCCAGGCGGCATACTGCGATGACGCGATCGCCGCGGCTGCTGAACTGCTGCGCCAGGGCCAGGCCGATGCCGCGATTGGCGCCGGTGATCAGGACAGTCTTCATCTCGGACTCCTTGGTCGCTGCCCGGGTGGGCAGTCTCGGGTGGGATGCTTCAGCAATGGCGCCGGGCGCGGCGGCAATCAAGCCACAATTCGATCACCCCCACAGAGGCCGCAAGCATGGCAATGTCCGAAACCGACATCCAGAAAGGCTGGATCTACCGCACCAGCCACCAGCAGGAGCGGCTGGTGCTGGGCTGGGACCGCGACGGCCGCGTGGTCTATACCTCTAAGGGTCGCAACGCGGACGCGCCCTTCCAGAACTGCCACGTGCGCATCACCGCGCAGAAGTTCGCCCAGCGTGCGATCGGCAGGCTGCGCCATGTCGAGGACCTCCAGCCCTACCTCATCGCCAACAAGGCCACCACCGTGGTGGTGCGCTGACCGGCTGGGGCGGTGGCCGTCGCGCCGCTCACATGCAACCGCGCAGCATCAGGTTGACTACCACCGTCAGCGCTACCGACAGCACGATGCTGATCAGGCAGCCGGAGCTGCGGAACTTGACGGGCATGGCATGCGACCGACGAGGCAGTGACCGCCGAGCCTGGCCCGGTGCCGGTCAAGGCGGCGTGCACCGGCCGCAGGCAGGAGTGCCAGTCGGTAGAGCGGAGCTTGCTCCGCTGCCGCGTCGCCGCTTAAGGCAGCCTCCACGACCGCGTCAGTCGCGGTCCGGCGCGGCCACGGTGTAACCCGGCGGCACCTCGCTGCTCAGATGCCCCGCCGGCACGGGTGCGTCGAAACCGAACCGGTAGTGCAGTTGCAGGCCGCCCTCGGCGTCCCCGCCCCCGAGACGGGGATCCTCGTGAAGTTCGACGGCGAGCACTGGAGAGACGAGATCGGCCGCGTCTGGGACGAACAGATGCGCTTTACCCTGCCGGATCGGGACGTCTTCGTGATCGACGCCTCGGCCGACCCGCCTTTTCTCGAGCCGGGGCCGGGCGGCGCGTTCTCGGGCGTCGGCACCATCCTCTTCAACATGGCCGTCAACCCCGTGACGGGGGCCGTCTACGTGTCGAACACCGACGCGAACAACATGGAGCGCTTCGAGGGGCCGGGCATC
>JAHWKC010000293.1 GCA_019348095.1 Pseudomonadota bacterium
GATCGGCGCGCCTACGCCAGCGGCAAGGCGCTCGTGCTCGAAGCGCAGCAGCAGGCTGGTCTTCCCGGTGAGTTGTGGCTCGTGACCGTTGCCGGCGATCAACTGCTGCTCACGCCACCGTCGGAGTCGTTCCTGTGGCGCGCCCGCTGGGAGGGTGAGATCGCCACCGGCTGGCGGCCGCACGAGGACCAGGACTCGGTCGTTCTCATCGACCCCGGCGTCCGCTTCGGTCGACCCGCGGTCGGGGGCATCAGCACGGAGGTGATCTGGGAGCACTCCGAAGATGGCGAGGACGACCAGGAGATCGCCCGGCTTGACCGCTGGATCCGCGCGCACACCACCGAGCGCTTCGGCCCGGTGCGCGCGGTGCAGCCGCAGCATGTGTTCGAGCTCGGATTCGAGGCGGTCAACCGTTCGGCCCGGCACAAGTCGGGCATCGCGGTGCGTTTCCCGCGCATCCTGCGCTGGCGCCACGACAAGCCCGCGGCCGAGGCCGACCGACTTGACACGCTGACCGCGCTAGCGCGGTAAGGCGGCGCTAAGGCGCGACGACGGCCCGGTCGCGGCCGGCCGCCTTGGCGGCGTAAACGGCTTCGTCGGCCCGCCGCAGCAGCTGGCCCAATGCCTCCCGGCGACGCTGGTACGCGATCCCGGCGCTGAGCCGGGTGTCGTACTGCCGGGCGGCCGCGGCAAACTGGGTCCGGATGGCTTCGGCGAACGACCCGGCTGCGCCCAGGTCCGAGCCTGTCAGCAGTATCACGAACTCCTCGCCGCCCAAGCGCGCGGAGACGCTGTTGGCCGGCTGGTGATGCCTGATGACCGCACCGAGCATGCGCAGGATCTGGTCGCCGACGGCATGGCCGTGGGTATCGTTGACCCGCTTGAAATGGTCGACATTCTTCGGGTCTGCGTCGGCCACCGAGGTGTGACATGGGTCACATCGATGCCCGACCCGGTGCTCGCCTGCGAGACAGGCTGTGACCGCGGACGCGAAACCTGGCTTTCCGCCTGCCGCACAATCATCGGGCACGTTCACATCGCCTTTTTGGCCGGTCTGGTTCTCTCGGGTCCAAGCGGTTTCGGCGGGTGTGCGATGCGCGCTATGCCGGGGTCGCAGCGCGTTTTGCTTCAATGTGCTCGCGCGCGCGACGGGGTCAGGGGGCTATGTCGACAGGTACTTCCTTGCTGGTGTTCTCGCTGGAGGCATTGCGCCTGGGCTTTCCGCTGGAGGCAGTGGAGCGGGTGGTGACCGCCTGTGAGCTCACGCCGCTGCCGGGGGCGCCGGGCCCGGTCGCCGGTGCGATCAACCTGCACGGCGATCTCGTGCCGGTGCTGGAGCTGCGGCCGCGCCTGGGTTTGGCGGCGCGCGAGGTGTGTCAGTTCGACCACTTCCTGGTGGTACGCATCGGCGAGCGCCGCTTCGCGCTGCTGATCGGCGACACCGAGGGCGTGGTCGAATTCCCGACCGAAGCGCTGGTCCCCTCGGGGGAGGTGGTGGAGGGGCTGGCGCACATCAGGGGGGCGATCCGGCTACCCGACGGTCTGCTGCTGGTCACCGATCCGGACCGCTTCCTGGACCTGGACGAAATGCGGGCGCTCGCACGTGCCTTGGCCGCTGCCGCGGTGGACTCGAATGCCTGACCCGGCGATTTCCTGGCAGCAGGTGAGCGCGCTGGTCGCACAGCGCCTCGGGCTGCATTTCCCGCGCGACCGGCTGGGCGAACTGCAACGCGGCCTGGACAGCGCCGCCGGCGAGCTGCGCCTGGCCGATGCCGGCGAGTGCGCGCGCCAGCTGGTGGCGGCGCAGCTGGACGATGCCCAGGTCGAGGTCGTGGCGAGTCATCTGACCATCGGCGAGACGTATTTCTTCCGCGGCGAGGAGACTTTCGCCGCACTGGCCGCGCACGTGCTGCCGGCGTTGACGGCCGCGCGGCGGCGCGGCGACAAGCGCCTGCGCCTGTGGAGTGCCGGCTGCTGCTCTGGCGAGGAGCCGTATTCGCTGGCGATCCTGCTGCGGCAACTGCTGCCGGACATCGACGACTGGCGCATCAGCATTCTGGCGACAGACATCAACCCGCGCTTCCTGCGCAAGGCCTCCGACGCGGTGTATGGAGCGTGGTCATTCCGTGGCACGTCAGGGGAATTCCGCGAACGCTACTTCCGTCGCGCCGATGACGGCCGCTACGCCCTGGTGCCGGAGATCAAGCGCATGGTCACCTTCGCGCCGCTCAACCTGGTCGACAGCGCGCCTGCGATTCCGGCCGCGGCAACCGGCGCGATGGACCTGATCCTGTGCCGCAACGTGCTGATGTACTTCACCGCCGATCAGGCGGCCGCGGTGGCGGCCCGCCTGCACCGGTCGCTGCGCGAGGACGGGTGGCTGGTGGTGGCGCCGTGCGAGGTGTCGCAGCCGTTGTTCGCGCGGTTCACCCCGCACACCTTTGATGGCGCGATCCTGTATCGGCGCCGGTCAGCGGCTTCGGCCGAGGCCCGCTGCGGACGAGCGCTGCCGGCCGCCAGCACCAGTGCGGCCAGCGTGCCGGCCGCCGCGCCCGCCATCACGGCGAGCCCGCCGGCGGGGCCACGCCGTCGGGCTCGCCTGCGGGGCCCCCGCATGGCCTGGGTGCCTGCGGTCGGGTGCCGGCCCGAGCCCGCACCCGCATCAAGCGCAGGTCCGGATGTCCGCGCATTGTCGGCACGCGCGCACCGGCTTGCCAACGAGGGCCGTCTGGGCGAGGCGCTGGCCTGCTGCGACCAGTGGGTCGCCTGCGACAGGCTCGATGCTGGCGCGCATTACCTGCGCGCCATGGTGCTGATCGAGCTCGGAGAGATGGCCCAGGCCAACGCGGCGCTCCAGCGCAGCATCTACCTGGAACCCGACGCTGCTATGACCTGCTTCGCGCTGGGCAACCTGGAGCGCCGCCTGGGCCGACGCCAGGCTGCGATGCGCCATTTCCAGCATGCGCTGGCCCTGCTGCAGCGGCAGCCTCCGGAGGCCGGGGTGGTACTGTCCGATGGCATCACCGCCCACCAGATGATCACGCTGGTGCGGCAGCTGCTTGATGCCGGAGACGCTGCATGAGCGCACATGACCAGAGCCCGGCTCGAGGCCACGCCGGGGTTTCCGAAGACGAACGCCGGATCCTGCGGGAGCGGGCCCGGCGCCTTGCCGCCGCGCCGCCGCCGGGCATCGGTGGCCAGAGCATCGAGGTACTCGAGTTCGGACTGGCCGACGAGCGCTACGCCTTCGAGGCCGGCCATGTGCACGACGTGCAGCCGCTGAGGCGCTGAACCAGATCGCGCAGCGCATTCGCCCCTGACTCGCGCCCGCACCGCCGAACCGCTGAGAGCTCCGCTGCGGGCCCTTCGCCGTCGGCTCCAGCCGTCCCCGCCTGCCATCTCCAATCCCTACCTCCGCCTCATGCCACGGCGGTACCCGCTCAACTGGTGGGACCACGGTCGCTTGTACACCATGCCGGGCCCACGGCGGGACCGCGCCAGTTCGTCGGGCGT
>JAHWKC010000294.1 GCA_019348095.1 Pseudomonadota bacterium
GTACTTCTCGACGGCGTCGACCCCCTCGCGGCGCATGCTGGCGTGCACCGAGCGGCCCGGCACGGTCAGCCGGAACGTCAGCGCGCCGGCGCTCGCCGTCACCAGCCGGCCCGACGTCGGCTCGCAGATGACCGCGAGATCGCCGCGGTGCCCCCGTCGCAGCGTCGCGAACGTGCCGAGGCCGCCGTCCTCCTCGGAGGGGACGGCCTGCACGACGATCTCCGGGGCGAGGTCCGGCGCCGCGCGCGCGATCGCGGCGGCCGCGTGCAGGACCGCGATCAGCCCGCCCTTCATGTCGGCGGACCCGCGTCCGTGGATCTCGCCCGCGACCACGTCGCCGCCGTACGGGTCGCGGGCCCACGGCTGCTCGCCGGGGGAGACGACGTCGATGTGGCCGTTGAGGCAGACGCGTGGCGCCGCGGGCCGGCCGGCGGGCACCTCGCGGGCCGTTTCACGGGCCGTCTCGCGCGGCGTCTCGGCGGCGCGGATCGAGACCGTCTCCTACGGCAAGGAACGGCCGATCGCCGAAGGCTCGGACGAAGCCGCCTGGTCGCAGAACCGCAACGCGCGCACCAATTTTCAGGGCCAGGGAGGTCTCTGAGCCTTGAAACGGGTCGCTATCGCCGTCCTCCTGTTCGCGCTCGCCGTGGCGTCGCCGGCGTCGGCGCAGGTCTTCGGCGGCCGCCGGCAGGATGAGCAGATCGCCGATCTGCAAAGCCAGGTCGCGGCCCTGCGGGCCCAGATCGAGGGCGCCGGAGAGACGCGCGGCCTGCTCGCCGCCCACGCCGCCCTGCGGGCCGACGGAGGCCACCCCGACCTCGGCCTCGTGCTCGCCGGGGCGCCGGGCTGGGGCGAGATCCCCGACCTCTCGGCGCCGGGGGTGCAAGCCCTCGGTGAGGTCGATGACGTCACCCTCGACGCCCTGTACGGTGCCGCCGTGGCTCTCGCCCTGCCCAGCCGCTACGAGGGTTTCGGCCTGCCCGTGGCCGAGGCCATGGCCCGTTCGTGCCCGGTGGTGGTCTCTGACGCCGCCTGCCTGCATGCGTCCTACCTCCCACCACCTCGGAGGAGTCCGCATGCCGTCCCGTCCTGTCGCAGCCGGAGCCGGCGTCGTCGCCGCGCTCGTCCTCGCCGCCGGTGCCACCACGCTGCTCCCCGGAGCCGCGCCCGAGGCGTCGGCCGAGGCGCTGGTCCCGTACGACTCGTGCGGCGCGCTGCTCGAGCAGTACCGCGCCGAGCTGGAGAAGACGGCCACGCCGTGGGGCTTCGGGGCGGGGTTCGGCCTGCATGGCGGGGGCTTCGCGTCCGCGGAGTCCCGGTCGGCGGCCACGCTCACGGCGGCGGCGCCGCAGCCGGCGGGTGCCTCGCTCGACCAGAGCGCCGGGGCCGGTGTGACCGGCACCAACCTGCAGGAGCGCGGCGTCGACGAGCCGGACCTGGCCAAGACCTCCGGCGACCTGCTGCTCGCGGTCGGCCAGAACCGGCTGCAGGTGCTGCGCCGCGGGCCGGTGCCCGAGCTGCTCGGCAGCGCCCCGCTCGGGCGCGAGTCCTGGAACGCCGAGCTGCTCGTCGACGGCGACCGGGTGCTGGTGATCGTCGGCTCCTACGTGCCCGACGGGGCCGAGGTGGGCGAGTGGGTGCAGTCGGTGGCGCAAGGCGTGGTCGCGTTCTACGACATCGATACCCCGGTCACCCTGGCGCAGCTGGCGCGCGCCGAATGCCCCTACCTGCACCCGCGCCTGATACCCCACTACGACCTCTACCTGTCCTTCAGCGGCGGGCCCGCGCTGCGGACGCTGGAGCAGCGCTACGGCTCGCCGCTCGCCCTGCCTTTGTACTGCTCGGTCGATCCCCAGCGTTACCGGCCCGAATCCCTGGAGCCGCGTTACGACCTGGGTTACATGGGCACCTACAGCGATGATCGCCAGCCGGTGCTGGAGCGGCTGCTGCTGGAGCCGGCGGCGGCGTGGGCGCAAGGCCGTTTCGCCGTGGCGGGGCCGCAGTACCCCGAGGAGATCGCCTGGCCGGAGAACGTCGAGCGCATTGAACACCTCGGTCCCGCGCTGCATGGCCGCTTCTACAACGAGCAACGTTTCACCCTCAACGTGACCCGCGCCGACATGGTCGCTGCCGGCTGGTCACCGAGCGTGAGACTGTTCGAAGCCGCTGCGTGCGCCACTCCGATCGTGTCCGATCCATGGGACGGGCTGGAGACGCTGTTCGAACCGGGAGAGGAGATCCTGATCACCCAGTCCGGGGCCGACGTACTGCAATGGATCCGCGACATGCCCGAAGAACGCCGCCGCCGGATCGGCGAAGGCGGCCGCCGCCGGATCCTGGCCGAACACACCGCCGGGCACCGGGCCGAGACACTGGAGCGGTATTTCGAACGAGCCGCCCGGCGTCGGCCGGCCCACCGTCCGCTGCCCAGACCGGCAGCGGTCTCCATCCACCCATGACAGCATGACAGACGGGCCCGACACGCCCAGGAGAGTGTGCAATGGCAGCGAAGCATGAGGCGCAGCAGACGACCGATCACCAAGAGATCCGGCGCTGGGTGGAGGCACGCGAAGGTCGGCCGGCGACGGTGAAGGGAACCGAGGACGAGGACGATGCCGCCGGCCTGCTGCGGATCGCGTTCAGGGACGACGTCTCGCTGCAGACGCTCGGCTGGGACGAGTTTTTCGAGAAGTTCGAGGACGAAGACCTGGCCTTTCTCTACCAGGAAGAAACGAAGGACGGGAAGCGCAGCCGGTTCTTCAAGTTCGTCGAGCGGGAGTAGCCCATGGCGTGCCGCGGGAATGCAATGCGCAGTCGCGACGGTCGCCGGGACGATGCTGCGTCGGCAGGCGGATCGGCCAGTGGCTCGCGGTCTGAATTCGCCCGAGGGGTGCCGTCGCCATGGCCATGAGCGCTCCGGCTGCCGGACACGACGCGCTGCAGGCGCAGATCGACGCGCTGCAGCCTTGGTTCCACAATCTGCACCTGCCCGAGGGCCTGCAGACCGCGCCGGCGCATCCGCTGGGCGACTTTCCCTCGTTCAAGTGGAAGCAGATAGCACCGCACATCGATACCGATCTCAGCGGCTGGAGCGTGCTCGACATCGGCTGCAACGCCGGCTTCTACAGCTTCCAGTTTGCCGCCCGAGGCGCGTCGGTCACCGCCATCGACGTCGACCCGCACTACCTGCGCCAGGCGCGCTGGGCGGCAAGGCACCTGCAGCTCGAGGACCGCATCGAGTTCCGGCAGATGCAGATCTACGACCTCGCCCGGGAGTCCCAGGCCTACGACCTGGTCTGGTTCATGGGCGTGCTGTACCACCTGCGCCACCCGCTGCTGGCGCTGGACATCGTGCGCCGCAAGATGCGCCGGATGATGGTCATGCAGACCCTGACGATGCCGGGCGATGAGGTCATCGACCCGCCCGCCGATCTCCCGATCGACCAGCGCGAGCGCCTGCGCGAGCCGGGCTGGCCGGCGATGGCGTTCATCGAGAGACACCTGGCC
>JAHWKC010000295.1 GCA_019348095.1 Pseudomonadota bacterium
AGAGGAAGCACCGTAACTTTGCGTCTGCTGCTGGCGCTTGGACCTCCGCAACGGCCCATGGCCGCTGCAGAGGGAGGGACCTAACCTCAGCGCACCTCGGAGAGAGCCTGTTGGCAAGCCTCAGCGCAGCGGCGGCACGCCTCGGCGCAGATCCGGCAATGCTCCTCGTGCTCCGCATGCCGCCCGCATTCCTCACCGCAGACCCGGCAGGCTTGCTCGCAGGCCTGGATCACCGAGCGCAGGACCTCGACATTGCTGCCCGTGCGCCGCGAAGCCATGGTCCCGGTGGTGGCGCAGATGTCGGCGCAGTCCAGGTCGGCGCGGATACAGCGCGTCAGCTTCGGGTCGCCCTCCTCGAGGCAGGCGTCCGCGCACGCCTCACAGTGAGCGGCGCAGTCGCTCGCGGCCTCGATCACCGCGGTCAGCTGCTCGGTACGCAGCTGATCGCCGTGGTCGCGGAGGACCTCCTTGACGGCCATGTTCGCTCCTCTTCGTGGGTTCTGGTTCGGAGCACCGAGGCCACGCTAGGACCGGGCCGGCACCGGGCGACGCGCCCGCGACCGCCGAGACCCTCGTGTCCGACGGGGACACCACGGGACCGCTGACGCCGATCTCGCCGCACTCCCCCTCCAGCGCGGACCGCTACGCGCTGGCCGGAGGCTGCTTCGTGCTGTCCTCGGCGCAGGCGATGGCGAAGCTTGAAGGACTCGCGCCGCAGGTACTGCCGGCCGGTATGAACATCGAGTGGACCGACCTGAGCTTCCAGCAGGCCTCGCAGGGCAACGCGGCGCTGATCGTGTTCCCGCTCGCGGTGCTGCTCGCGTTTCTGGTGCTGGCTGCGCTGTACGAGAGCTGGACCCTGCCGCTGGCGGTAATCCTGATCGTGCCGATGACCCTGCTGTCGGCGATGGTCGGGGTGTGGCTCAGCGGCGGCGACAACAACGTGTTCGTGCAGGTCGGCCTGGTGGTGCTGATGGGGCTGGCGTGCAAGAACGCGATCCTGATCGTCGAGTTCGCGCGCGAGCTCGAGCTGCAGGGCAAGGGGATCATGGAGGCCGCACTCGAAGCGTGCCGGCTGCGCCTGCGCCCGATCGTGATGACCTCGATCGCGTTCTGCGCCGGCGTGGTGCCGCTGATGCTCGCCACCGGCGCCGGCAGCGAGGTGCGTGCGGTCACCGGCATCACCGTGTTCGCCGGCATGCTCGGCGTGACCCTGTTCGGGCTGTTCCTGACCCCGGTGTTCTACGTCGCGCTGCGCACGCTGGTGACGCGGCGCGGCGCGGCCGTGGCGCGGGCGGAAATTCTGGAGATCACTCATGCGTAACGACAAGCTCAGCGCTGCTTCCGGCACTGTCTCCCGCCTCGCGGCACTGGGTCGTGGCAAGGGCACGCGCGCCGCGACGCTGCCATCGGGAGCGGGCCCGGTCCCGCGCGCACGGATGCTCGTTTCAGTGCTCGCGCTGGCGCTCGCCGCCTGTACCGCCGGTCCCGAGTTCGTGCGGCCGACGCCTGCGGTACCCGCACAGTTCGCACAGGCCGCGACGCTCGAAGACAGCGCGCCGCGGTCCGGCGCAGCGGCCGACGCGGTCAGCGCGCCCGACACCGAGTTCTGGCGCGGCTTCGACGATCCGCTGCTGACCCGGCTGGTCGAAGAAGCGCTGCTGTCCAACCACGACCTGCGCATCGCGCTGACCCGTATCGACCGCGCCAATGCACTGCTGCGCGGCGCGCGCCTGGAGCGGCTGCCGAGCGTCACCGCTACCGCCGGTGCGGGCGAGACCCGCGCCAGCGCCGATCAGCTGCCGGGTTTCGCGCGCGAGGCTCGCGACGGCGACAGCTTCGAGGCCGCGGTCGTCGCCGGCTGGGGACTGGACCTGTTCGGCCGGCTCCGCCGCCAGGTCGAAGCGCAGGGCGCCGACGCGCGCGCCAGTGCTGCCGACCTACACGCGCTGCAGGTCGCGATCGTCGGCGAGGTCACGCGCGGGTATGCCGAACTGCGCGGCCTGCAGGAGCGCCTGCGTGTCGCGCGAGAGAACGCCGAGAACCAGCGCGAGACGCTGCGCCTGGTGGGGGCGCGGCTCGATGCCGGCCGCGGCACCGAGTTCGACCGATCACGCGCCCGTGCACAACTCGAGACGACTCTGTCGCGCGTGCCGGCGCTGCAGGCGCAGGTCGCAACGACCATGCACCGCCTGGCGGTGCTGAGCGGCCGCATGCCCGGTGAGCTGGTGGCGCAGCTCGAAGCGCCGCGCCCGCTGCCGGCGCTGCCGGCGCTGCTGGATCCTGGCGCGCCAGGCGCGCTGCTCCGTCGCCGTCCGGACGTGCTCGCGGCCGAGCACCGACTGCACGCAGCCAATGCGCGGATCGGCATCGCCAGCGCCGACCTGTTCCCGCGTTTCACCCTGGGCGGGCTGATCGGCAGCCACGCGGTCGACCGCGGAGCGCTGTTCGGGCGCGACAGCGAGACCCGGCTGCTTGCGCTCGGCGTCGATTGGTCGTTCCTCGACATCGGCCGCGTGCGGGCGCGCATCGCGGCGGCAGACGCTGACGCCGAAGGCGCGCTGGCGCGCTACCAGCAGACCGTGTTGTTCGCGCTGGAGGACACCGAGAATGCGCTCGTGCGCTACGCGCGTGCGCGTGCCGAGGACGCCCACCTGCAGCGCGCCGCGAGCGACAGCGCGCGCGCCGCACAGCTGGCCCGGATCCGCTTCGAGGCCGGCGCGGCCGACCTGTTCGAAGTGCTCGACGCCGAGCGCACCCGTCTGCAGGCGCAGGACGCGCTGGCCGCTGGCCGCACCCGCAGCCTCACCGGCGCCGTTGCGTTGTACCAGGCGCTTGCCGGCGGCTGGCCCGGAAGCGTGGCGTTGCGGGAGAGCCTCGGTGCGCGCTGACCACGCCCGGCTGGCGGGCCTGTGGGCGGGCGGTGAAAGGTTCCGCGCGGGCTGCCGTTATAGAGTGCAGACACGCGCAATTAGAGGAGGCGGCCGTTGCACGAGCCGCAAACAGACAAGCAGCCGGCGCCGCCGCCCGCTGGCGGGGATCGGGCGCCTGCGTCCACCGACCGGGCCCCGGCGCAGGCCGCGCTGGCGCGCGAGCTGCTGCAGGCGAGCTCGGTGGAGCAGGCCGCCCAAGTCCTGCTCGCCGCGCTGCACGCCGATGACGGGCGCAGCTATGCGCTGGCCTGCGCCTCGGACTGGCCGCACGACGTCCGCTGCTATCCGGCCCACTGCGACACCACGGCATGCCAGGCGCTAGCCGCCCGGGCGATCGAGGCCGATCGCGCTGCCGCCGCCGACGCCAGCGCCGCGCCGCCGGCCATGGTGCGGGTGCTGTGCGACGACCGCGACGGCATGGCGGTGGTGCTGATGCCCGTCGATCCGGGCGATGTCAGCCTGGCCCCGGGCGTCGCCGGCGAGCCTCCCGCCGGTCTGCTGGAACTCGGCTCGCGCCGACTGTCGGAACTGCTCGCCACCCGGCGCATGCGCACGTCGGTCGAGCAGCTG
>JAHWKC010000296.1 GCA_019348095.1 Pseudomonadota bacterium
AGGGCAACTACGAGGAGTTCCTGCTCGTCCAGGCGGAGCGGCTCGCCACCGAGGCGGAGGCCGAGTACCAGCGCGTCTCGTTCATCCGGCGCGAGATCGACTGGATCCGCCGCAAGCCCGAGGCGCGCCGCACGAAGGCGAAGGCTCGCATCGATCGCTTCGATGCCGCGGTCGCGGCTGCGCCGGGCTCCGACGACCAGCTGCCGAACAAGCTCGGGCTGCGGCTGCCGACCGGACCGCGGCTCGGTGGCAACATCGTCGAGCTCGAGCGCGTGTCGAAGTCGCTCGGCGGCAAGCTGCTGTTCAAGGATCTGACGCTGGTGATGAAGCCCGGCGATCGGATCGGCATCGTCGGACCGAACGGCGTCGGGAAGACGAACCTGCTCGAGGCCTGCGCGACCGTGCTCTCCGGCAGCTCGCCGCGAACGAGCAGCGAGCTGCGCCTGGTGCGCGACGGCGCCGAGGCTGCCCGGATCGCCGCGCGCGTGCGAGTGGGCGACGACGAGCACGACCGCGACGTGGTGCTGCGCCCCGGACGCGGTAAGCAGCTGCGCCTGGACGGCGCGCCAGCCCGCAGCGTCGAGGAGTACGGCGCGCAGGTGCCGGTCGTCACCTTCCTGCTCGCGCACCGCCGGTTCGGTCCGATGATCCGCGACTGGCAGGCGCACGGCGCGGTTGGCCGTCGCGCCAAGGTCCTCGCGCTCACCGCGATGGCCGCGTGCGCGGCAATCCTGTTCGCCACCGCGCCGCGGACCTGGATGGCCGCCACCGGCACCGGGGTGATGGCGCTGGTCGCGTTGTGGCTGTGGCACCGGCCTGAACCGCCGCCGCGCTGACTTCGCAGCCGCCTTGGCGACCGCTACACTGCCGGCATGAACGCACGCCCTGCCTTGTTGATGATCGCGTTGTCGCTGGGCCTTGCCGCCTGCGGCAACAAGGGCCCGCTGGTGCAGGCGCCGGTGCCGGTCGAGGATCCGGCCACGCCCGCCGGCGCGGTGCCGGTCGAAGTCGAACCGCAGACCACGTATCCCCAGGTCCCTCCAGCCGATGCCCTGCGTGATCCGACCGCGGTCGATCCACTCATCGATCCACTTGCCGATCCTCCGGCCGAGCCGGCCCTGCCGATCGATCCCGCTACGGTGCCCGGCTCCGGGCCAAAGCCGGCCGACGACGACGGGAATGGCTGAGCGCGACATGCGTATCGGCCGCATGCGTTTCAGCAAGATGCACGGCGCCGGCAACGATTTCGTCGTGCTCGATCTGCGCGGCGGCATGGCGGCACCGGGTCCGGAGCTGTGCCGTGCCCTGGCCGACCGCCGCACCGGCGTCGGCTGCGACCAGGTCCTGAGCATCGAGCCGCCGCGCAGCGAACGTGCGGCCGCGAGCTACCGCATCTGGAATGCGGACGGGTCGCCATCGCAGCAGTGCGGCAACGGCGCGCGCTGCATCGCGGCATGGCTGGTGCGCGACGGCGTTGTTGCCGCGGACCGGTTCGCGCTCGACAGCCCCAGCGGCAGCCACGAGGTCACCTGCCTGGGCGGCGACCGCTTTGGCATCGACATGGGCGTGCCGCAGTTCGAGCCGGCGCGAATCCCGTTGCTGGGCTTCGAGCAAGCCGACCGTTACGCGGTCGAATGCAATGGCGCGCCGGTCGAGTTCGGCGCGGTGTCGATGGGCAACCCGCATGCGCTGGTCGAGGTCGAGGACATCGACGCCGCAGCGGTCGAGGCGCTGGGGGCTTCGCTGCAACGGCACGGGATGTTTCCCGAGTCGGTCAACGTGGGCTTCGCCCAGGTCCAGTCGCGCCAGAGCGTGCGGCTGCGGGTGTACGAGCGCGGCACCGGCGAAACCCGTGCCTGCGGCAGCGGCGCCTGCGCCGCGGCCGCGGTGCTGATCCGGCGCAGCCGCATCGGGCGCGAGGTGACCATTGCGCTGCCCGGCGGTGAGCTGCAGATCGCCTGGCCGCGCGATGACGCGCCGCTGGTGATGACGGGGCCGGCGACACTCGTATTCGAAGGGGAGTGGCTGCAATGACCGATACACACGACAAGCCCGGCGCGCACGAGATCGCCGCCTGGCTGCGCCGCCATCCGCGCTTCCTGCAGCAGTTTCCGGACCTCGCGCTGAGCCTGGTGGTGCCGCGTGACGAAGGCTCGGCCGCCTCGCTGGCAAGCTACCAGCTCGAAGTGCTGCGCGATAAGAACTGCGAGCTCTCGCGCCGCCTGCACGAGCTGTTCGGCAACGCCCAGGAGAACGAGCGGCTGGCGGTGCGCACCCAGCAGCTGACGCTCGCATTGATGAAGCAGGACAGCGCCGCCGATACCGTGCGGGCGATGGCGGCAAGCCTGGCCGAGGACTTCAACGGCGACCTGGTGCGGATGGTGTTGCTGCAACCGGTCGACGGGCTGGACGAGAACGAATGGCTGCAGGTGATCGCGCCCGGCGATGCCCGCCTGCAACCGTTCCGCGACTGCCTGGAGAACGGCGATCCGCTGTGCGGCCGCCTGCAGCCGCAGAAGCATGACCTGCTCTATGGCGAGCGCGCCCAGGACGTGCAATCGACCGCGCTGGTGCCGCTGCCCGGCGTCGGCCTGGTCGCGGTCGGCAGCCGCGACCCGAACCGGTTCTTCCCCGGCATGGGCACGCTGTTCCTGCGGATGATGGGCGAGGCGCTGGAGACGGCGCTGGCGAGGTATGCGCGTTAGGGCCACTTCGCCTTTGCGCCGGTTCGCGCGCAGGTCGGGAGCCGGCATGCGGACGGGTGCGGCGGTGTTCGACAGGCACGGTTTCGATGTGACAGTCCGGTGCCACGGGATGTTTGCCAGGCCTCGCGCAAATCCCCCCTGTCCCCCTTTTCCAAAGGCGGGAACTGCCGCTCGCGCAGTGCTTCTGGCGCCCTCCTTTGGCAAAGGCGGGCTGGGGAGGATTTGCTCCACCGACTCTTGGGTGGCGCGGTGACGGCACAAGCGATCGAGGAGTTCCTCGCCCATCTCGCGGTCGAGCGGCGCATGTCCGCGCACACGCTGGACGCCTACCGCCGCGATCTGTCGTCGCTCGATCAATGGGCGCAGGCGCAAGGCAGCGAGATCAGCAATCTGCACGGCGAACAGCTGCGCGCGTTCATCGCCGCCGAGCATCGCCGCGGCCTGTCGCCCAAGAGCTTGCAGCGGCGCCTGTCGGCCTGCCGCAGCTTCTACGGCTGGCAGCTCAGGCACGGCCGTATCGACGCGAATCCGACCACCGGCATCCGCGCGCCCAAGGCGCCGCGCAAACTGCCGCAGGTGCTCGACCCCGACGAGGCCAAGGTGCTGGTGGAGGTGCCGACCGATGCGCCGCTGGGGCTGCGGGACCGGGCCTTGCTGGAGCTGTTCTATTCCTCGGGCCTACGCCTGAGCGAGTTGTGCTCGCTGCACTGGCGCGACCTCGATCTCGGTGATGGGCTGGTGAGGGTGGTCGGCAAGGGCGGCAAGCAGCGCAGCGTGCCGCTGGGTTCGCATGCGCGCC
>JAHWKC010000297.1 GCA_019348095.1 Pseudomonadota bacterium
CGGACACGAGGTCGAAGGCCCCCGCGGGAAGCTGCGCCTCGACGAGGCCGGTGTGCATCCACCGTACGAACGCGCCTGACTCCCGGGCGTGCAAGGCAGCCCGCTCCAGCGCCACGGAAGAGACGTCCAGTGCCGTGACCGCCCAGCCCTGGCCAGCCAACCAGACCGCGTCCGTCGCCTTCGCCGCAACCGACGTCGAGCGCCTGTCACCTCGGTGACGAGGGCGCCACCGATGATGACGCCGAGCTGGAGGGCGAGGCCGGTGATCTGCGGCAGCAGCGCGTTCCGGAAGGCGTAGCGCCGCACCAGCCGGCGCGGCGCGCCGAGCGCCTCGAGGTAGTTGGCGTAGTCCGCCTCGAGTTCGTAGATGATGAGGTTGCGCATGCCGCCACGGACCATCACCTCGACCTGTCCACCCGTGTCGAAGCCCACCGCACCGAGCGCCGCATCGCCTACCCCACCCAGGACGGGGACTCCCTCGGGCAGCAGCGCCACCTCCTGATTGGCGATCTCGAAGGTCGGGGGCCGTGCCTCCAGCGCGAAGCTGAAGCTGAACGCGTCCCCATCGATCGCCCGGCGATCCGCCGAGTCGAGATCCTGAAAGCGCAGCCGCGCCTCTTCGAGATAGCTGAGGTACTTGGAATTGTTGACGTGGTTGAACGCGTCCAGGTCGCGCCAGCGCACCGGCATCGGCACGCGGATCAGTGCGATCGGTTCCGGCGTGCGGTCCGCCTGCGTTGCTCCGGCATCACCCCTGGCAGAGCGACCGGCCTGCGGGTCGCCGGCGGTGCTCGCGGCAACATCACTGGGCGCCCTGCGCGCCGGCTTTGCGGGCGCTTTCCCGACGGGTGCCTTCCTGGCCGAAGGCTTGCGTGGCTTGCGCTTCTCGGCAGGCTTTTTGTCGGGCTTGTCGTCGGCCCCGGCGGGCGGAGTGGCGTCCTCGCTCATGCGGCTGACTTCTTCTTGGGGGCCTTACGATTGGCCGGCGGCTCGGCGCGCGCTCTGGGCTTGTCGGGTGCTTGCTCGGCGCGCTCGGTCGCTCTGCCCAGCAATGGCGCCAGGAATCGACCGGTGTGCGAATCGGTCAGCGAGGCGATGTGCTCCGGCGTACCGGCGGCCAGGATGGTGCCGCCGCGGTGGCCGCCTTCGGGGCCGAGGTCGACCACCCAGTCCGCGGTCTTGATCACGTCCAGGTTGTGCTCGATCACGACCACGGTGTTGCCATCATCGCGCAGGCGGTGCAGGACGCTGAGCAGGTGTTCGATGTCGTGGAAGTGCAGGCCGGTGGTCGGCTCGTCGAGGATGTACAGGGTCTGCCCAGTGTCCCTGCGGGAAAGTTCCTTCGACAGCTTGACCCGTTGCGCCTCGCCACCGGACAACGTGGTCGCCGACTGGCCCAGCTTGATGTAGCTCAGGCCGACGTCGATCAGCGTTTCGAGCTTGCGCGAGATCGAGGGGATCGCCTCGAACAGGTCCAGCGCGTCCTCGACCGTCATGTTCAGCACGTCGGAGATGTTGTAGCCCTTGTAGAGGATCTCCAGCGTCTCGCGGTTGTAGCGCTTGCCGGCGCAGACATCGCAGGGCACGTAGACGTCGGGCAGGAAGTGCATCTCGACCTTGATCAGGCCGTCGCCCTGGCACGCTTCACAGCGTCCGCCGCGCACGTTGAAGCTGAAACGGCCGGCCGCATAGCCGCGCGCCCGCGCTTCGGGCACCTGCGCGAACAGCTCGCGCAAGGGGGTGAACAGGCCGGTGTAGGTCGCCGGATTGGAGCGCGGGGTGCGCCCGATCGGTGACTGGTCGATATCGACGACCTTGTCGAACAGCTCGATGTTCTCGTGCGTCCGGTAGGGCGCGATCGTCTGCGAGGCACCGTTGAGCTCGTTGGCGGCGATCGGATACAGCGTGTCGTTGATCAGGGTCGACTTGCCGGAACCGGACACCCCGGTGATGCAGGTGAACAGGCCTGCCGGGATGTCCAGATCCACGGTCTTGAGATTGTTGCCGCTGGCCCCGCGCAGGCGGAACATTGCCTTGGGATCGGCCTTGTGCCGTTTGGCCGGGATCTCGATCCGGCGCTTGCCGCTGAGGTACTGGCCGGTCAGCGAGCGCGGCGCCTCCAGCACGTCGGCGTACTGCCCCTGCGCGACGATCTCGCCGCCGTGCACGCCGGCGCCCGGACCGATATCGACGATGTAGTCGGCCAGCCGGATCGCTTCCTCGTCATGTTCGACCACGATCACGGTGTTGCCGATGTCGCGCAGCCGGGTGAGGGTGCCGAGCAGGCGCTCGTTGTCGCGCTGGTGCAGGCCGATCGAGGGTTCGTCGAGCACGTACATCACCCCGACCAGGCCCGCGCCGATCTGGCTGGCCAGCCGGATGCGCTGCGCCTCGCCGCCCGACAGCGAGTCGGCCTTGCGCTCCAGAGTCAAGTAGTCCAGGCCGACATCGACCAGGAAGCGCAGGCGGTCGCCGATCTCCTTGACGATCTTGAGCGCGATCTCGCCGCGCCAGCCGGGCAGGGCGAGCCCCTTGAAGAAATCCAGCGCCTCATCGACCGGCAGCACCACGATGTCCGGCAGCGGCTTGTCGGCCACGAACACGTTGCGTGCGGCGCGGTTGAGGCGGGCGCCGCCGCACTCTGTGCAGGCGCGTTCGCTGATGTACTTGGACAGCTCCTCGCGCACCGCAGACGATTCGGTCTCGCGATAGCGGCGCTCCAGGTTAGGCACGATTCCCTCGAAGCGGTGCTTGCGTTGCTGGCGGCTGCCGCCTTCGGTGATGTAGGTGAACGAGAGCAACTCGTCCCCGCTGCCGAACAGCACCGCATTGCGCACGTCCTCGCCGAGTGACTGCCATGGCGCATCGACGTCGAACTTGTAATGTCTGGCGAGCGACTGGATCAGCTGGAAATAGTAAGCGTTGCGCCGGTCCCAGCCGCGCACCGCACCTGCCGACAGGCCCAGCTCGGGATGCACGACCACGCGCGCGGGATCGAAGAACTGGGCGATGCCAAGGCCATCGCAGGTGGGGCAGGCGCCGACCGGCGAGTTGAACGAGAACAACCGGGGTTCCAACTCCGGCAGCGAGTAGTCGCATACCGGGCAGCTGTATTTCGACGAGAACAGCATGGGCGGCGCGCTGGCGTCGGCCGCTTCCGGCATCCTGCCTCCCGCGGCACTTGCGCTGTCCTGCGCGGCGTCCAGCGACTGCACCTGGGCCATCCCGTCGCCGAGCTTTAGCGCGGTCTCGAATGACTCGGCCAGGCGCTGCTGGAGGTCCTCGCGCGGGCGGAAACGGTCGATCACCGCCTCGATGGTGTGCTTGACCCGCAGCGCCAGCGGCGGCACCGCATCGATCTCGTAGAGCTCGCCGTCCACGCGCACGCGCACGAAGCCCTGCGCGCGCAGCTGCTCGAATACCTGCGCATGCTCGCCCTTGCGCTCGCGTACCACTGGTGCAAGCAGCATATAGCGCTGCTCGGCGGTTGCGGCGTCCT
>JAHWKC010000298.1 GCA_019348095.1 Pseudomonadota bacterium
CATGCGCGCACTGCCTCGACGCTGGTGTCGGCGGCGGACCAGCGTCGATGCTGTTGGTAGGTGAGGTCGACCGTTCGGCCTTGCTGGTGCGGGCTGTAGCCCGGGGACAACACGCGCTGGTTGATGTAGTTGGCCAGGTAGTCGATGGCATCCAACCCGTGTTCGCCGCCAGCGAGGCCGACGCGGTGGGGCGCGACTTCTACGCGGTGCGCGGCACCCGCGACTTCGACGCCCACGGCCTCGGCGCGATGGTGACCCGGGTCGACCGGCCGTTCCTGGACCGGCAAGCGAACGTCTACGAACTGGACCATCGCTGGACGCCCAACGCGCAGCTGGGGATCCGCAGCACAGTGGTGGCTTCGGAGGTCCGCACCGCCGGTGGCGGCGGTGCCCGGCGCAACATCCGCGACAGCGGCGTGCAGGTGCGCATCGATTACGACATGGGCGAGGGCTGGCGCCAGCAGCTCTACGCGGTGCACCTGGGCGACGAGCTGCAACTCAACGACTTCGGCTTTCTGGAGCGCAACAACTTCAACTACGCGCGCTACGACCTGGCCCGGCGCGTCACCGGTTTCGCCGAGACCTCGCCGTATTCGGCCAAGGACTGGCACTGGGCGCTGTCGCGCCGCACCAACGACCAGGGCCTGCACCTCGCCGATGCCGTCGCGATCAACCGCCGCGGCGAGCGGCGCGACGGCGGCAGCGATTTTGCCGAACTGGCCGCCTACAGCCGCGGCCACGACGACCTGATCACCCGCGGCAACCGCGCGGTCGCGATGCCGGCCAAGCTGTTCGCCCACTACCAGCGCTCCCGTCCGCGCCAGGGCGACAGCCGCTGGGAGATGTCCGGCAGCGTCCGTTATTCGGCCGGAGGGCTGGGTGGGATCGACGAGGGCCGCGGCGCCTTCTACGTGGAGCCGACTTACCACGTCAACGACCGGCTGAGCTTCTTCGGCGGTCTAGAGCTGGTGCACCACGGCGACTGGCTGTTGTGGCGCGGCGGCAACCTGCTGGGCAGCTATCGCGCCGACCAGATATTCCTCAACAGCGGCGCTGTGTGGGTGATCGGCGACCGCCAGGAACTGCGGGTGCGGCTGGAGGCGATCGGGCTGGACGCGCGCGCGCGGCAGGCGTGGCGGGTGGCGGCCGATGGCGAGCCGGTCGCGGTGGACGAGCCGATCCCCGACTTCGCGCTGCGCAATCTAGGCTTCCAGATCCGCTACCGCTATGAGCTCGCACCGCTGTCGCACCTGTACATCGCCTATGTGCGCGGCGGCGAGCTGTACGACGAGGGCGTGCGCGGGAGTGGCGGGGCGGCCGGGTTCGACGGGCGCGGTGCCGGCCGTCAGTTCAGCGACGCGTTCAACCTGCGCGACAGCGAACAACTGCTGGTGAAGCTGTCGTATCGGTTTGAAATCTAGTCCCGTCTAGACTGTGGCGGCTGCGATGCGCGCCGGGGGATCGATGCGCAATCCAAGCTTGCCCTTTCAGAGCGCCAGACGAGGACCCCGCATGAGCATGGAACCGGATGCAGACATTGACCTCGCCGTCATCGGCGGCACCGGGCTCTATCAGCTCGCCGAGCTGCGCGACATCGAGCCGCACCTGCCGGTCACGCGTTTCGGCACGCCATCCGGACCGATCCGGATTGGACTGCTCGACGGGCATCGCGTGGCGTTCCTGGCCCGCCATGGCGAGAGCCACGTGGTCCCGCCGCACCTGGTCAACTACCGCGCCAATCTGGCTTCGCTGCAGGCGCTGGGCGCGCGGCGGGTGCTGGCGCTGAACACCGTCGGCGGCGTCACCGAGCGCTTTGGTCCACGCGTGCTGGCGTGCCCGGACCAACTGATCGACTACACCTGGGGCAGGGCTTCGACGCTGTGGGAAGCCGATCAGGGCGAAGCCGAACAGGCCCAGGCCGAGCAGGCCGGGACCGAAGTGCTGCACGTCGATTTCGGCGAGCCCTATACGCAGTCGCTGCGCGAGCAGGTGATCGCCGCCGCCCGGCAGGCCGGGGTCGCGGTGGTCGCGGACGGTTGCTATGGCGCCACCCAGGGCCCGCGCCTGGAGACCCGCGCCGAGATCGCGCGCATGCGGCGCGACGGCTGCGACCTGGTCGGCATGACCGGCATGCCCGAAGCCGGCCTCGCGCGCGAACTGGGGCTGGACTACGCGTGCCTGGCGATCGTCGCCAACTGGGCCGCCGGTGCCGGGCCTGATCGCGGCGAGGTCATCACGCTGCAGGACGTGCTGGACAACGTCGCGGCCGCCTCGACCGGGCTGGCCGCGATACTGCGCGCGCTGCTGGCGCGTTGACCGGATGCGGCTCGCCCGAGCGGCGGCGGCGCGGGTGATTGTCATCGCCGCGTTCACTTTGCATACTCGGGCCGCGTCACCGCCTTCCGCGTCGGCGCAGACAACGCACCCAGCATGAGGTCAATACGGATATGCAGCACGGCACCGTGAAGTGGTTCAACGACGCCAAGGGCTTTGGTTTCATCTCGCCCGAGGATGGCAGCGCGGATGTATTCGCGCATTTCTCCGCAATCGCCGCAAAGGGCTTCCGCAGCCTGCAGGAAGGCCAGCGGGTCAGCTACGAGCTGACCCAGGGCCCGAAGGGTGCGCAGGCATCCAATATCGTGCCTGCCGAGTAATCGGGCCTCCGCCGATATTCTTCAGGCCCCGCTCCGGCGGGGCCTTTTTTGTGCGAGTTCCACCAGCGCAGCCGCTTGCCGGGCCGCTGCAGTCAGTCCAGGAACTGCAGCTTCGCCAACTCCGCATACAACCCGCCTTCGGCCATCAACTGCTCGTGGGTGCCTTCGGCGACGATCCGGCCGTGGTCCATCACCACGATCCGGTCGGCCTTGAGCACGGTCGCCAGGCGGTGCGCTATGACGATCGTGGTGCGGCCCTGCATCAGCGTTTCCAGTGCCTGCTGCACGGCGCGTTCACTGTGTGCATCCAGCGCGCTGGTGGCTTCGTCGAGCAGCAGGATCGGCGCGTCTTTCAATAGCGCGCGGGCGATCGCGATGCGCTGCTGCTGGCCGCCGGACAGGCGTGCGCCGCGTTCGCCCAGCTCGGTGTCCAGGCCCTCGGGCAGGGCGTCGATGAAATCGCTGGCGTGCGCGGCGCGGACTGCGGCCTCGACCTCCTCGTCGCTCGCCTCGAGCCGGCCGTAACGGATGTTGTCGCGGGCGCTGGCGGCGAAGATGGTCGGCTGTTGCGGCACCAGCGCGATGGCCTCGCGCAGGGCGGCCGGGTCGAGCGTGCGGATGTCGGTGGAGTCGACCTGCAAGCTGCCCGACTGCGGATCGTGGAAGCGCAGCAGCAGCGAGAACACGGTGCTCTTGCCGGCGCCTGACGGGCCGACCAGTGCGATGGTCTCGCCGGGCTCGACCCGCAGGTCGAACCCGTCCAGCGCCGGCAGGTCCAGCCGCATCGGGTAGTGGAAGGTAACCGCATCGAACCCGAGCTCGCCCCGCACCG
>JAHWKC010000299.1 GCA_019348095.1 Pseudomonadota bacterium
CAGCTTGCGCTGGTCGAGCAGTTCGAGTGCGTCGCCGGTCCAGCGGATCGGGCGCACGCGGTCGTAGCGGTCGAAGTCGAAGGTGTGGTCGGTCATGTCGCGATTCTAGCCGGGAGATCTGTGGGAGCGGCTTCAGCCGCGATCTGACAATGCATCGGCTGACGATTCTGGTTCGCGGCTGAAGCCGCTCCTACAGCGGAGGGGGAATCGGCGGGCGCGTCAGGCGTGGGCGAAATCGAACGCCAGCACATCGGCGATGCGTTCGGTGCCGAGCATGGCCATCAACAGCCGGTCGACGCCGAGCGCGACGCCGGCGCAGTCCGGAAATCCCGCCGCCAACGCCGCCAGCAGGCGCTCATCGCGCGGCGGCGAGGGCTGGCCACGCTGCGCGCGCACCTGGCGGTCACGCTGGAAACGCAGGCCCTGCTCGGCCGCATCGGCCAACTCGTGATAACCGTTAGCCAGTTCGAGTGGCCCGAGGTACAGCTCGAAGCGCTGCGCGACGGGCGTACCGTGATCGTCCTCGTGGATTCGCGCCAGTGCGCATTGCGACGCGGGGTAGTCGTGGATCGCAAGCAGCCGGTCGCGCGCAAATGCCGGCTGCAGGCGATGCGTCATCAGCAGGTCGAGCCAGTCGTCGCGGGTCAGGCCGGCCGGATCGATCTCGACATCCCCAAGCGCCTCGCGCAACGCTGCATCGCCGGCGAGCATCGGATCGATGCCGAGCTCGCGCCGGTACAATTCGCGGTAGCTGGTGCGTTGCAAGGCCGCGCTGCGGCCGACCAGTGCCAGCGCGGCGTTGACCAGTTCGGCCGTCTCCTCGATCAGCCGCTGGTGGTCCCAGCCGACCCGGTACCACTCCAGCATCGTGAACTCGGGGTTGTGGCGACCTCCCGCCTCGCCATCACGGAACACCCGGCCGAGCTCGAAGCAGTCACCGAAGCCGGCTGCGAGCAGGCGCTTGAGCGGGTATTCGGGCGAGGTACGCAGCCAGCGCGTACGCGGCGCGCCTTCGGTGCGGCCGCTGAACTGCAGCGAGAACGACGCGATGTTGGGGTCGGTGTTGCCGGCGACCGACAGGACCGGCGTTTCGACTTCGGTGACGTTGCGGGTGGCGAAGAAACCGCGGATGCGTGCGTTGAGCGCCGCGCGCAGGCGAAGCGCCTGGAAGGACGCGGTGGGCTGCCAGTCGGCGCTCATGGGGATATCGACGCCCCTGTAGGAGCGGCTTCAGCCGCGATGCGAACCGGGTGCCCGCGCAAAGCGCCCATTGTCTTCGCGACTGAAGCCGCTCCTACCAATGCTCGATGCTTCATTCGTGCTCGCCGAGGAACGCCAGCAGCCGCGCCTCGTCCCAGACCTCGACGCCGAGCTCCTCGGCCTTGGCCAGTTTGGAGCCGGCCGCCTCGCCGGCGACTACGAAACTCGTTTTCTTCGAGACGCTGCCGGCGACCTTCGCTCCAAGCGCTTCCAGGCGCGCCTTCGCGTCCTCGCGGGTCAGTGCCGACAGCGTGCCGGTCAGTACCACGGTCTGCCCGTCCAGCGGGCCAGCCACCGTGGCCGGCGCGGCCGGGGTGATCGCATCGAGGCTGGCCAGCGCCCTGCCAACTTGGCCCAGCAGCCGTGCATTGCCGGCGTCCTCCAGCCAGGCCGCCAGCGAGCGCGCGGTTTCGGCCGGAAGACCGGCGGTCACGAAGTTGTGCTCCGGCGCGTCGAGCAGGGCATCCACCTGCTTGAAGCCGGCGGCAAGCTGCTCGGCACGCAGGCGCGTGATCTTCGGGATATCCAGATCGACCAGCAGTGTCGCCATATCGAGCGTCTCGCGCAGCTTCGCCGACGGCGGATGCGTGTCGGTGATGGCGACCCCGCGCGCGAGCAGGTCGTCGATCACCTGCTGGTTGCCGGGCTGGTCGAGGAAGTGCCCGATCGCTCGCGCGACCTCGAAGCCGATGTCGGGCACGCGCTTGAACAGCGGCCACGGCAGGCGGCGGATGACCTGGACGTCGCCAAACCAGGAAGCCAGCGCCTTGGCCGTGCTTTCGCCGACGTGCTCGATACCCAGCGCGAACAGGAACCGCTCCAGCGTGGTTTCGCGACTGCGCCCGATCGCCTCGATCAGGTTTTCGGCCCAGCGGGTTGCGACCCGGCCCGCCTTGACCGTCGCCGGCGTGCTGCCGTCACGCTCATCGCCTCGTTGCTTCATCTCCAGCAGGTCGTCGAGCGTCAGCTTGTAGAGATCGGCCACCGATGCCACATAGCCGAGTTCCGACAGGTGCTCGATGTAGCGATCGCCCAGGCCTTCGATATCCATCGCGCGGCGCGAGGCAAAATGGCGGATCGCCTCCTTGCGCTGCGCCGCGCAGGTCAGCTCGCCGGAGCAGCGCCAGACCGCCCCACCCTCCTCGCGCACGATCTCCGAGCCGCAGACCGGGCAATTGGTGGGCATCTCCCACGCCGGCGCGTCCGGTGCGCGCTGGTCGGGCACGACCCGCACGACCTCCGGGATCACGTCGCCGGCGCGGCGCACGATCACCGTGTCGCCGATGCGCACGTCCAGCCGCGCGATCTGGTCGGCGTTGTGCAGGGTGGCGTTGGTGACGACCACACCGGCGACCTGTACCGGTTTCAGGCGCGCGACCGGGGTCGCCGCGCCGGTGCGGCCAATCTGGATGTCGATGCCTTCCAGCACGGTCGACTGCTCCTGCGCCGGAAACTTGTGCGCCAGCGCCCAGCGCGGTGCGCGCGAGACGAAGCCCATCTCATGCTGGTCGGCATAGCGATCGAGTTTGTAGACGACGCCGTCTATGTCGAACGGCAGCGCGTCGCGCTTGCCGCCGATGCGCCGGTAGTACTCGAGCAGGCCGTCGCTCCCGCCGACCACGTCGCTCTCGGCGCTGACCGGAAAGCCCCACTCGCGCAGGCGCTGCAAGGTGGCCGAATGGGTGTCGGGCAGCGTACCGCCGTCAACCAACCCGGTGCCGTAGGCGTAGAACGCCAGCGGCCGTTGCGCGGTGATGCGCGCATCGAGCTGGCGCAGCGATCCGGCGGCGCCGTTGCGCGGGTTGGCCAGCACCTTGCGACCGTCGCCCAGGGCGCGCTCGTTGTAGCGCTTGAACGCGGCCAGCGGCATGTAGATCTCGCCGCGCACTTCCAGCACGTCCGGCCAACCTTCGCTGCGCAACTGCAACGGGATGGCCTTGACCGTGCGCAGGTTGGTGGTGACGTCCTCGCCGGTCGCGCCATCGCCGCGGGTGGCGCCCTGCACAAAACGGCCGTGCTCGTAGCGCAGGCTGATCGCCAGGCCGTCAAGCTTGGGCTCCACCGAGAACCTCGGGCTCTCCTGATCGAGCTTCTGCTCGATTCGGCGCACGAAATCGGCGACCTCGGTTTCGGTGAAGGCATTGCCCAGCGACAGCATCGGGATCGCGTGCCGGACCGTTGCGAAGGCACCGGTCGGTGCGCCGCCGACACGCTGGG
>JAHWKC010000029.1 GCA_019348095.1 Pseudomonadota bacterium
CGACGCGGTCATCACCCGGGCCCGGAAACGCGGCGGATCGCCGGCCGTGCCCTCGCGCTTCCTGCAGCGCCTCAAGGCGCTGTGCGGTCCCGAGGTCTGGGCCGGTCTGGTGACGCGCGGGGCGCGCTTCCGGGCCTATGCCCGTATCCTCGAGACCCCGGATTCCGTCTCCCGCATCGGCCGCCCCGCGCCGCGGCCCGATCGCCCGATTCTTCGTCGGCCTGTGGGATGCGATGAACTTCACCCGCCGGTTGATCTTCAACCTGCTGTTCTTCGTGTTGCTGCTGCTGGTGCTGGCGATGCTCGGGGCCGGCGACCGCACCCGGCCGCTGCTCGAGCGCACCACGCTGGTGATTGCACCCGAAGGCTCGCTGGTGGAGCAGTTCAGCAGCGACCCGGCCACGCGCGCGATCAACAAGGCATTCGGCAGCGACGTCGCCGAGGTGCAGCTGCGCGACCTGCTGCGCGCGCTCGACGCGGCGCGCGAGGACGAGCGCATCGAGCGCGTGGGGCTGCGGCTGGACCATCTCGGCGGCGGCGGCATGGCCTCGCGGCGCGAGCTGGCCGCGGCGGTCGCGCGGCTGCGCGAGAGCGGCAAGCAGGTGATCGCGTTCGGCGAAGGCATGACCCAGGACCAGTACCTGATCGCCGCGGAGGCCGACGAGATCTACCTAGACCCGATGGGCGGCTTGCTGCTGGAGGGCCTCGGCCGTTATCGGCAGTACTACCGCGAGGGCCTGGAGGACAAGCTCGGCGTCGACATGCACCTGTTCAAGGTCGGACAGTACAAGTCGGCCGCCGAGCCCTTCGTGCTCGACGCGGCCTCGCCCGAATCCAAGCAGGCCGACCTGTTCTGGATGAACGACCTGTGGCAGCGCTACCTCGGCGATGTCGCGCAGGCGCGCGAGGTCACCCCGCAGCAGCTCGCGCAGGGCATCGCGCAACTGCCCGAGCGGATCGCGGCGGTCGATGGCGACCTCGCCCGGTATGCGCTGCAGCAGCAACTGGTCGACGGCCTGATGACGCGCGAACAGGTCGATGACCTGCTGGCCGAGCGCGGCATGGCCGACGAGGATGCCGAGGGCGGCTTCCGCCAGGTCGGCCTGGACGGCTATCTCGGCCACATCGACCGCGCGATCAAGGCCGCCGACGTGCGCCCGCAGGTCGCGGTGGTGGTCGCCGAGGGCGCGATCACCGGCGGCGAGCAGCCGCCCGGCTCGATCGGCGGCGTCTCGACCGCGGCCCTGCTGCGCGCCGCGCGCGACGACGAGGACGTCAGCGCGCTGGTGCTGCGCGTGGATTCGCCCGGCGGCGAGGTGTTCGCCTCCGAGCAGATCCGCCGCGAAGTGGTCGCGCTGCGCGAAGCCGGCAAGCCGGTGGTGGTGTCGATGGGCGATTTGGCCGCGTCCGGCGGCTACTGGATCAGCATGGACGCGGACCGCATCTATGCCGACGCCTCCACGATCACCGGCTCGATCGGCATCTTCGGCCTGTTTCCGACCATCCCGCGCGCGCTGGAGAAGATCGGGGTCAGCACCGACGGCGTCAGCACGACCGAGTTCGCCGGCGCATTCGACATCACCCGCCCGCTGGACCCGGAAGTCGGGCAGGTGATCCAGTCGGTCATCGAGAAGGGCTACCGCGACTTCACCGGCAAGGTCGCGGCCGCGCGCGAGCAACCCATCGCCCAGATCGAAGCGGTCGCCCAGGGCCGCGTGTGGAGCGGTGCGCAGGCCCGGCAGCACGGGCTGGTCGACGAGCTCGGCGGCCTGCAGGCGGCGATCGCTGATGCCGCCCGCCGCGTCGACCTCGAAGAAGGCGACTACCAGCTGCGTTACATCGAGAAGCAGGCGACCCCGTTCGAGCGGTTCTTCGGCGGCCTCGCCGAAAGCCGCGTGGGCAGCGCCTGGCTGGGCGAGTCGGCGCTGGCGCGCTCGCTGCTGGCCCGCGCACTGCCGCAGACCGCGCAGGACCTGCGTTTCCTGGAAGCGGCGATCGAGCCGACCCGCGGTGTGCCGGTCAAGGCGTTGGCGTATTGCTTCTGCGGTTTGTGATCCGATCGTCGTAGAGCCGGGATTGCCCGGCTGGCGTTGAACCGCAGCGGAGCAAGCTCCGCTCTACGCGAGCGCGCCCGCGTGATGCCGTGTAGGAGCGCCCCATGGGCGCGATGCAGGCCTCGCGCTCGGCCGCGGTGTTGCAGTGAGCAGTGGCCGGCGCGCGACAGCTGGCTTACTGCGCTTGAAGCGCCGCCTCGCGCGCCTCGGCGGCAGCATCGATCGTCGCCTGCACCGCATGCGCCCGCGCCAGCGGTGCCTGCACCGCGTCGCGCACGTCACCATGCGCCGCCTGCGGCTCCGGCGGCAGTTCGGGATCGGACGGGGCCGGCTGCCGGCACGCGCCCAGCATGCTGGTCAACAGCAGGCCGGTCAGCGCGATACGGATCGTCCTGGACATCGCCAGCTCCTCGTGAGTGCCTGCGGGCTATGCTACGCCGGCCGTGTGAGCGCGGCGCGCAACCCGGAGGGGCCATGGATCCGAAGCGTTGGCGGCTGGACGGACAACTCGCGCTGGTCACCGGCGGCAGCGCCGGTATCGGCCGCGCCATCGCGCGCGAACTGCTCGGCTTCGGCGCCGACGTGCTGCTGACCGCGCGCGATCCGGCCGCGCTGGAGGCCGCATGTGGCGAGCTGCTGGAGGACTATCCCGAGCGCGACGTGCAGGGTTTCGTTGCCGATGTCGCGATCGAGGAACAACGCCGCGAGTTGCTCGACTGGGTCGAGGACCACGGGGACGGCAGCCTGGACATCCTGGTCAACAACGCCGGCGGCAACCTGGCCAAGGCCACGACCGACTACAGCGACGACGAATGGCGGCAGGTGTTCGAGGTCAACCTGTTCGCCGCGTTCGAGCTCTCGCGCTACCTGCACCCGCTGCTGACCCGCCATGCCGCGTCGGCCATCGTCAACGTCGGCAGCGTATCGGGCGAGACCTCGGTGCGTACCGGCGCGCCCTACGGCATGAGCAAGGCGGCGATGCACCAGATGACCCGCAACCTGGCCGTGGAGTGGGCCGAGGACGGCATCCGGGTCAACGCGGTGGCGCCCTGGTACATCCGCACCCGCCGCACCTCCGACAAGCTGGCCGACCCGGACTACCTCGACGAGGTGCTGCTGCGCACCCCGATCGGCCGCATCGGCGAGCCCGAGGAAGTCGCCGCCGCGGTCGCCTTCCTGTGCCTGCCGGCGGCGGGCTACATCACCGGCGAATGCATCGCGGTCGACGGCGGGTTCCTGCGCTACGGCTTCTGACCTGGCGCAGCTCGGCCCGCAGGCTGGGCTGCCGAGCCGGCCTCCGCAACCAAGCACGTCCTCCCGCGGCAATCAGCCTGCCGTGCAGTCGGCGGCGAGCCGCGCATCGATGCCGCGGCGCTGGCTGGTGATGCGCCGGCGCTCGCTCTGCAGCGCGCTGTTGTACTGGCGGCGCAGCTCGCTGTCGCGGTCGCGCAGGCGGTCGCAGACCTCGCGTTGCGGCAATGGGTGGCATTCGTCGCGCACCCAGGTGCCGACGCCGTAGGCGGTCGCCAGCACCGGCGGCCGGCGCAGCACGCCGGGGCGGTCCCGCGGCGGCTCGGGCGTGGGCGCACCGATGCGGTGACCGAGGCGCGATCCGGCGCCGGCACGCTCGAGGATCACCGGGTAGCCCAGCGTCCACAGCGGCACCCAGCGCGGATCGCCCTGGCCGGTGTCGCTGGTGTAGACCTCGCCCTCGGGGGTGACGCATTCGTACAGCGGCCGCGGCGGCCGCGCCACGACCACCCGGGTGGCGGCGGGCCGCGCCGGCGGCGGCGCGGGTTCGGTTACCGGCGGCGCCGGCGGTGTCGGCGGCGGGTCGCGCGGACGCAGCATCTCGCGGGTCTGCTGGCGCTGGCCGGCGCGGCCCGCGGCGTCGCGCAGCGTGAGGCGGCCATGCTCGTCGGTGCAGCGGTAGATCGTGACCGGCTCGGCCAGCAGCGGCGCCACCGTGGCGAGCAGGACCGGGATCAGCCAGCGGGCGTGGCGTGACGTCATGACCGCATCTTGCGCCCGGCCCGCGGCGCATGGAAGTCGGCGCGCGGTCCGGTTCACGCCGTGGGACGTGTTGATCGATCGGGACTCGGTGCTCGGCAAAGCCCGCCGCACGGCCAGATCGTGGGCGATGGGCACCTCAAGCCGAAAGCCCTCGCTTACGGACTCGTAGGAGCGGCTTCAGCCGCGAACCAGAACCGGGCTCCGACGCCACCATCGCGCTCGCGCGCAGCTTCATCCAGCGCGCATGACCGGGCGGGCCGGCGGTATGAAGCAGGTCGCAGCGCAAGCCGGGAAGAGGGACGACAACCGCTTGCAGATCGCGGCTGAAGCCGCTCCCGGCTGGCCTGGTCGTTTGATCCTGGTTTTACCTTCGCGCCCTACCGTGCGCGCAGCCGGATTCCCGGTTGCCGCGCGGGAGCGCATCGCCATGTGGAGAAGAATCAAGCTGGGCCTGATCGCGGTCGTGGGCCTGACGCTGTTGTTGACCGTTACCGGCTACGCCTACGTGCGCAGCCTCGACCTGGACAGCCAGCCCGTGGCCGATCCGCGCAGCCGACCGGCGGATCTGGCGTTCGTGCGTGACGGCGTGCGGACGCCGCGCGGCAAGGTGCTGGCGGTGGTCACCAGCACCGAGCACATCGGCGACAGCGGCAAGCGCGCCGGTTTCGAGCTGACCGAACTGTCGCGCGCGTACTACGTGTTTCTCGCCAACGGCTATGCGGTGGACATCGCCAGCCCCCAGGGTGGAAAACCGCCGATGGAGCTCGACGGCGGATTGGTGGCGGCCGACTACGCTTTCCTCAACGATCCGGTCGTGCAGCACAAGCTCGCCCGGACCCTGCCGCTGGCGCAGGTCGACCCAGCGCAGTACGCCGCGGTGTATTTCGTCGGCGGCAAGGGCACGATGTTCGATTTCCCCGACAACCCCGACATCCAGCGGATCGTGCGCTCGGTGTACCAGCGCGGCGGCGTGGTCGGCGCGGTCTGCCACGGGCCTGCGGCACTGCTCAACGTGACCCTGGACGACGGCCAGCGCCTGCTGGCGGGCAAGCGCATCACCGGCTTCAGCAATGCCGAGGAGCTGTTTCTGCTGAAGAACGCGCGCGAGCTGTTCCCCTACCTGCTGCAGGACCGGATCACGCAGGTCGGCGCACGTTTCGTGGAAGGTCCGCTGTACGTGGACACCACCGTGGCCGACGGGCGTCTGGTCACCGGGCAGAATCCGTGGTCGACCTGGTCGGTGGCCGAGACGATGGTGCAGACGCTGGGTCACGTGCCGGTGGCGCGCGAGCGGACCCACGAAGAACTCGCCGTGCAGGTGCTGGCCAGCTACTACCGGCGGGGGCCGACCGCCGCCGCGCAGGCGAGGGCCCGATGGCCTCAGGCCGACAAGAAGCTCCTGCTGATGCATGCGCTCGTGGCGGCGATGCAGGGACGCGTGGGCGATGCCTACCGCATCCAGGACCTCGCGCGGCAGTGAGCCGGCCGCCCCGTCTGCAAGCCGGCCGGGGCAGCGACCATTACGATGTCGTGGAATCTGCCGGCGCGATCGAAGCCGGCTTGCGCAACGGATGCAAACACATGCTTTCGAGCTCGCCGCCGCTCAAGCTGCTACTGGTCGAGGATGATGTCGACATCGCCGCGGGCATCGGCGACTACCTCGCCGCGCATGCGGTGCAGGTCGACTTCGCCTACACCGCGGCGCAGGCCCGCGCACGGGTCCTGGCGGAACGCTTCGACGTGCTCGTGCTCGACATCAACCTGCCCGACCAGGACGGGCTTGCGCTGTGCCGCGCGCTCAAGCTCGAGTGCGGGCTGCAGTCGCCGGTGCTGTTCCTGACCGCGCGCGGCGAGCTCGACGACAAGCTGCATGCGTTCGCGGTCGGCGCGGTGGATTACGTGGTCAAGCCGTTCGCACCGGCGGAACTGCTGGCGCGGGTCCGCGCGATCGCCGCCCACGTCCCGGCCACGGGCGGCGCGCAGCTGCGCGTCGATGGCTACAGCCTGGACCTGCATGGCCAGCTGCTGCATCGCGGCGAGCGCCGGCTGCAGTTGCACCCGGCCGGGTTCGCGATCCTGCGGCGGCTGATGCAGGCCAGCCCGGCCAGCGTCGGCAAGTCGGAACTGTGCGAGCTGTTGTGGGCCGACGAGCCGCCCGACAGCGATCCGCTGCGCACGCACGTCTACCATCTGCGCCAGGCGCTGGACCGCTGCTTCGGCCAGCCGCTGATCGACACCGTGCGCGGGGTCGGCTACCGCTTTATCGCCGACACGGCCGGGGACCACGATGAACCGCCAGCACAGCCTTAGCCATGTCCTGGCGCGCCAGTGGGTCGCCTTCACCCTGGGCCTGTCGGCGCTGTTCATCGCAGCGACCCTGCTGCTGCTGTTCGTGCTGGAGGACAGTTTCATCGACCGGCGCCTGCGGACGGTGGCCGCCAGCGTGGCCGATCCGGCGATCGCGCCGGCCGGATTGCCGAGCCAGTTCCGCGTGCTGGCGATGAGTCAGCTGCCCGACGACATCCGCGCGCGGGTCGCGGGCAAGGCGATCGGCCACCTCGCGGAGTTCCGCCGCGACGACGGCCGCTACGTGCACGTGCTGCTCGCACGCGCCGATGCCGGCACGCGGTTTGTGGTGGTCTACGACGTGACCGACGAGCTCACCGTCAACGCCGGCCTGTCGCGCGGACTCGCGTTCGCGCTGCCGCTGTTGTTGCTGCTGCTGGTGTGCGCGTACGCGCTGGCGCGCGCGTTCGTGGGACGCGTGGCGCGGCGCGCGCGGGGCCTGGTTGCGGCGGTGCTCGCCAGCCCGGACCCGCAACACCTGCATGCGCTGGCGCAGCGCGAGCCAGTGCGCGAGTTCGGCGAACTCGTGCGCCTGCACGCGCACGCATGGCAGGACCAACTGGCCGCGGTGGAACGCGAGCGGCAGACCCTGGCATTCCTCGGGCACGAACTGCGCACGCCATTGCAGTCCGCGCGCACCAGCCTTGCACTGCTGGAGCGCCAGCGCACCGACCCGGCCGCATGGGCGCGACTGCAGCGCGCGGTCGAACGGCTGGTGCGTGCCAGCACCGCGATCCTGTGGCTGTCGAGCGACGCCGTGCCCACCGGCCAGGGCCACACCCAGGCTGCCGACTGCCTGTGCGAACTGGTCGAGGAACTGGCCCCGCTGGCGGCGGTCAAGGACCAGCGCATCGAACTGCTGATCGAACCCGGACTACGCTGGCCATGGCCGCCCGAGGTGGTCGAAACGGTGCTGGCCAATCTGCTGCTCAACGCGATCCAGCACGGCGACGCCGGCGCAATCGGCGTTCGCTGCACACGCGACGGGCTGACCATCCGCAATCCACGCGCGCCGCTGGGCACCGGCGGGTTTGGTATGGGCCTGCAGATCGTGCAGCGGCTTGCGGCGCGCATCGGTTGGGCGGTGTCGTTCGAGCACGAGCAGTCCACCACCACCTGCACGCTCGCCTGGCCGGCATGAACGCAGCCACCGCACCCGAGCCGGCAGCGATGCTTAGGCCGGTCTGACAAGCGCGGCAGTCGCCGGACAACGACCCGCGAACACGCCGGCGCCTATCGGGCCGCCCCAGACAAACCGGGCTTGTCGGCCCAGCCTACGGACTGGGAGGCGCATGAAACCCGCTCAATGGCCCTGATGGCTTTTGGAGCGTGGTCATTCCGGCCGGGTCATTACCGCGGCGCGACCTTCGGCCAGCGCGATGCCGGCGTGGGTGATGCGGAACGCGTACTGCCAGCTGCTGTCGCTTTCGAGCAGCGCCTCGGCGGTGCATTCAAGTGCGCCGGCGAGATCGTCGATCCGCGCCACGTGCAACTGCACACCGCGCAGCGCCACCAGCACGCCCGGGCTTGCGGCGCCGCCGGCCGCCCGCGCGCGCAATCCGCCGTGCACGGCCATCGCCTGCGCGCCGTACTCGCACAGGTGCACCGCGTGCAGCCGGCCGCGGCTGCGCAACGGGTGATCAGGATCGCGATGGCGCTGCGCGCGCAGGCGGACGTGGCTGGCGTCCCAGTCGAGCACTTCGTCCCACAGGCACATCGCGCCCTGGTGCGGGATCAGCGCGGCGATCTGGTCGCGCTGCAGCGCGGCCGCGATGGAGGGCCTGGATGTCATTGCGTTCCCACGTCAGCGGACCTCGGCGCGTGCATACCTCACTGCCGCGGCGCGGCGGCAGCCGGTTGCCGCGCGATCAGCACCGCCAGCACGAAGTTGCACGCCACCCCGAGTGCGACCGTGCCACCGATCGCACGCAGCACCGGGATCGATGACAGCGCCAGCAGCGAGAACACCAGCAGCGTCGTCAGGCTGCACACGATCACCGCATGCAGGGTGCGCAGCTGCTCGGCGCGGTCCTCGCCGGCGTGGTCGAAGAACAGCGCGTAATCCAGCCCGAGCCCAGCCGCCAGGATCAGTGCGACCAGGTGGAACAGGTTCAGCTCGACCCCCAGCCCGCGCAACACCGCCAGCACCAGCACCGTGGTCAGCGCCATCGGCGCGAGCACCCGCAGCACCCGCCGCGGCGCGCGCAGCGCGAACCACACGGTCGCGGCGAGCAGCAGCGAGGCCAGCGCCAGCGACCACAACACGCGCTCGCGATACGCGGCGACCAGCGATTCGGAGGCGTCCTTCAGGTCGAGCAACTGCGCCCCGTGCTGCTGCACCAGGCGGGCGAGCAGCGGTGGATCGGTCAACCCGCTCAGCGACACCAGCGCGGTGGCACGGCCGTCGCGCTGCAGCAGCAGTCCGCCGACGCGCGCGCCCAGCGGAGTGCCGCGCAGATCATCCAAGGTCAGCGGCGCAGCCGCCCTGGCGCGGGCGACGTCGGTGGTGAACGCGTTGAACGCATTGCTGCGGAACGGGCTGTCGGCGACGGCCGCATCGAGCGCGCGGTGCAGCTCGGTCGATGCGGGCAGCCGCGCCTGCCGCGCGCGTTGCAAGGCCGCACTTGGCAGGTAGCGCGCGGCAAGGTCGAAGCCGCCGATCAGGCCGGCCGCCCGCAGGTTCTCCAGCACCGGCTGCAGGGCCTCGGAGTCCTGCAGCACGCTTTCCACGTCGGCGCCCTCCAGCGCGATCAGGTAGCGCACGTCGGGCGCGCCGAGCTCCGTGCGCAGTTGCGCGTCGCGCGCCAGCGCGCCTGGCGGCACCGGGGTCAGCCGGGACAGGTCGTTCTGCCAGAACTCGCCGGGCATCAGCAGCGCGGTGAGCAGCGCCAGCACCGCGCCGGCGCCGTACAGCGCCGGCCTGACCCGCGGACAGCGCGCCAGCAGCTGCCACACGGCCGCGAGCCGCGGCGACTCGGCGGGGTCGCGCCCGACCTCATCGGGGGTGACCGGATCGATCAGCGCCGGCAGCACGAAGCGCGTCGCCAGCGCGGCGGTGCCGAGCCCGACGATGGTGAACACCGCCAGCTGCTCCAGCCCCTCCACGCCGGAGACCAGGAAGGTCAGGTAGGCAATGCAGGTCGCGGCCACGCCGGTGCCGAGCGTCGGCCACAGCGAACGCACGCTCGCCCACGGCGACAGCCCCGCGCGCTGGTGGCTGAGCAGATGGATCGGGTAATCCTGGGCGACGCCGATCAGGGTGAACCCGAATGCCACGGTAATCCCGTGCACGCCGTCGGCAAACCCCAGCGCGACGGCGCCCAGCCCGGCCAGCCCGCCGCTGGCCAAGGGCAGTCCGGCCAGCAACGGCGCCTTGAAGCTGCGGTAGGCGAGGGTCAGGATCAGTACAAAGACCAGGCTGTCCAGGGTGCCGATGAAGCCGGCCTCGCGCCGGGTGCGCCCGCCGATCTCGACCGAGAACGCCCCCGGCCCAGTCAGCGTGAGCTCGCTGTCGCTGTCGCCGCGCACCCTCTGGAATGCGGCGCGGATGGCATCGACCGCGCGTTGCTGGGCATTGGGATCGAAACCGGCGGCGCGGGTCTCGATCACCAGCAGGGCTTCGCTGCCGGCGCGGTCGAACCAGACCCCGTGCAGACGCTGCGGCGAGTCCCGCGGCTGCCAGGCTTCGGCCAGCCGGAGCGTCTCCAACGTCGGGTCGGCCGCCAGCAGCGGTTCGACCAGCCCGGCCGCCGGCGAGCCCAGGTCCTGCACGCGCTCGGCCAGCTCGCCGCCGAGGAAGTCGGCGTCGAAGCGCTGCCGGTCCAGCGTCGGCGAAAGCAGGTAGCGGTACGGGCGCAGCTGTTCGGGGATCGCCTCGAGTGCACCATCGGCACCGTTGGCAACCAGCGCGAACTGCGGCCGCGCGGCGAGCGCCTCGCGCAGCGCGTGCGATTGCGCCGCCAGCGTGGCCGGCGCCTCGCCCGACAGCGCGACCAGCAACAACCGGGCGCCGGGGCCTTCGCCGAGCTCCTCGATCAGCAGCTTCTGCGCCGGGGTCTGCGCACTCGGCATGAACTTGCGCAGGTCGCCGCTGAGCTCCAGCCGCTGGCCGACCAGCCCGCCCACGACCAGCAAGCCTGCCAGCCAGAGCAGCGCCCAGCCCAGCCGGCGGGGTGGGTTCATTGCGATCCGGCGCCGTCGCCGCGGCACAGCCCGGCCAACTCGCTGTCGGGCACGGTGCTGGCCCGGCGCGCGGCACCGGCCAGCAGGGTGCGCTCGACCTGGACATCGCCCGCCCCGCGTGCCCCGCGCCCGCCGCCGCGCTCACGCGTGCGGGTCTCGATGCAGCGCAATTCGGCGCCGCGGCCATGCAGGGCGATCTCGACCAGATGCTCGGCCAGCTCGGCATCCTTCGGGGTCAGCCTCAGCATCCAGCGTTCGCGCGAACCGGTGCTGTCAATGCGGTACTGCTGCTCCAGTCGCGCGCGATCGCCCGAGAGCAGCGCGCCGAAACTGTCGTGCAGGGCGGCCAGCTGCGGCGCACGCGACAGCGAGAACGTCCGTGGCGAGCGGCCGTCGCGCACGATGCGGACCTCGCCCTGGCCGATCGTGGTGATCTCCAGGTACGGCGCGCGCACCTCGCGCACCAGGGTCTGCGCGTCGGGCCGTCGGTATTCGCCGTGCACCCGCAGCGGCGCCTTCAGCAACTCCGAGCCGCGCAGTTCGACGAACTCGGTGCGCATCGGCGCCGGTCGCGCCAGGCGGACCAGGATCCACTCCGGATCGATGTCGCCCGGCGTGGATCGCGGCGCCTGGGTCGATGCTGCCGATTGCGGTGCCGGCTCAGGAGGCGCGGCGTGCAACGGCAGGGCCGTCAGCGCCAGCAGCGCCAGCAGCGTCGCGCAGGTCGGAAGCCGCGGGGCGGCGGCGGGCTTGGAAATCCTTGTCATCGGCATGCCAGAAGTCGTAGAAATTGAACCAGTTGTAGGGTGCACGGCGCGCATGGTGCTGCAGGCGCCGAGCGTAGCCTTGCACGAGTCCGACCAGGTGCCGGGAGCGGTCGCGCCGTTCGATCGACAGGCCTTCGCTGAACACTTCAAACGCAAGATCGTAGCGGCGGCCGCCGCGATACAGCCCGAAGGCCAGTACCACCGGCACCTTGAGCACCGCCGCGATCAGCCACGGCGCGGTCGGGAACGGCGCGTCGGCACCGAGCAGCGGCGCCGGCAGCGCCGGCGCGCCGGGCCGCGCGCGATCGACCAGCAGCGCCACCAGCGCGCCCTCCTCGGTCGCCTGCTTGATCGCCAGCACGATCGAGGGCCCGTCCTGGCCTGCGTCGATCACGGTCGATGCGATGCCCGGATTGAGCGCATCGAGCAGCTGCGTCATCGCCGGGTTGTGGGCCTTGTCGAGCACCACCCGGACCTTGAGGTCGGGGCGTTCGCAGGCGAGCACGCGCAGCACGTCGAAGCTGCCCAGGTGCGAGCCGAACAGCAGGATGCCCTCGCCGCGATCGATCTGCTCGTGCAGCGGCCCAAGGCCGCTCATCTCGACCTCGAAGCGCGTCATCTCGCCGCCGAGCATGAACACGCGATCCAGGATCGTGGCCGCGAACGTGTGGATGTGGCGGGCCACATCGCGCAGACGCGCCGGGCGTGCCAGGACGCGGCTCAGGTAGGCACGCGATGCGGCGCGCTCGGGTCCGCGCACGAGCAGGAAGTAGGCCGTGATCGGGTACAGCAGCGCACGCCCGGCGCTGCGACCTCCGCGCCGGGCGATCGTGCGGATCAGCCACAGCGCGAACCGGCCGCCGCCCTCGGGGCGCTTTTTCCAGTCGCTGCTCATTGTCCCGGCTCTGCGGCGGTGGCGGCTCCGGCCGGGGCCGCGTTCGCGACCTCCCCGCTGGCGAGCAGGGTCGGGCCGCGGAGCACCCGGAACCGCCAGCGCAGTGAAGCGGCGATGCGCTCCAGTTCGATGCGGGCCGTCTCCCCCGGCAGCAATGGTTGCAGGAACTTGACCTGCGGCAGGCGCAGCGATTCCAGTGGCCGCTCCAGCCCCAGCGCGAGGCATTCGGCGGCCACCGCGTCGATCACCCGCTCCAGCAGGATCACTCCCGGCACCAGCGGGCGGCCCGGGAAATGGCCGGGCAGGCTGGGATGATCGGCGGGAATCGCGAAGCTCGTCATTGCGGCACGCTCGGGCAACCCGCGCAGAATAATCCAGCGACGGCGGTCGCGGCGCTCAGTGGAACAACTCCCGCCAGAATCCGGGACCCAGCGCACCCAACCTGCGCAGGAAATCGACGAAATTGCGATACGGACGGTCGGGGAAAATCCGGTGGCGCACCAGGTATTCCCCGATGAAGAAGCCCCCGACGATGCCGTGGTTCAGCAGGTTGGCGAACCACGACCACGCCTCCTGCGACACCACCACCAGCGGCGGATGGCCCAGGCGCGTGAGCAGGCCGTCGGGCACCGCGATCAGGGCCAGCACCGCGTTGGCCACGGCAAGGAACGCCAGCAGCACCGCCCACGTCGCGGTCAGGCGGCGGGTGTAGCGCTGGAGTTCGGGTTTTACCTGCGTCGGCGCGCACTGCTCCAGCCCGGCCACGATGCGGGTGATCAGCGGCACCCGCGGCGGCATCAGGCTGCGTCCGAACCACCACGAGAGCACCGCGGTGAACAGCACCGGCGGCGCCAGCAACATCAGCTGCGGGTACGCCGTGGCGTGCAGCGACCACAGGCCGACCATCGCGATCGCCAGCAGCGCCCACGCCCACGCACGCCGCTGCGCCAGCGGCATCAGCAGCACGATCAGGCTCAGGTCTAGCAGCGCGAACACGGCGACGTCGCTGCGGTCGTGCAGGCTCGCCCAGTGCGCCAGCAGCGGATAGCCGATCGCCAGCAGCACCCGCACGACGGCGATGGCACCCATCGGTGGAAGCCGGGGCCGGCGGTCAGACCGTCTTGTGCTGTTCTATGTGCGCCGACAGCGCCCGCAGCGAGGCGAAGATCTGCCGGTTCTGGTCGCCGTCCGAGCGCATCTGGAAGCCGTACTGCTTGCTGATCGCCAGCGCCAGTTCGAGCGCGTCGATCGAGTCCAGGCCGAGCCCCTCGCCGAACAGCGGTGCCTCCGGATCGATCTCCGGCGCGCTGAGGTCCTCCAGGTTGAGGCTGTCGATCAGCAACT